>NZ_JBAMDI010000124.1:0-33043 GCF_036961695.1 Pseudomonas sp. CGJS7
AAATCACCGGCTTGTGGCGGCCGCCGGCCGTCGTCGCCCGGCCAGCCCCGGCCTCCGGATCGAGAACGCCAGCCCATGCCGACCTCCCCGTCGTCCCCGACCGCGCGCCGCGTCGCCGCGGCTTCCGCCCTGACCACGGTGCGCCGGCATGGCTGACGAATACGGGCATCTGCCGCGCGGCCCCGGCCGCATCCTCAAGGCGGCGACCTGGTCCTTCCAGGGCCTGCGCGCGGCCTGGCTGCACGAGTCCTCGTTCCGGCTGGAGGTCTATCTGTTCCTGGTGCTGGCGCCGGTGGGCTGGTACTTCGGCGCCACCGGGGTCGAACGCGCGCTGCTGATCGGCTCGATCCTGCTGGTGCTGAGTGTGGAATTGCTCAATTCCGCGGTCGAGGCGGTGATCGAGCGTTACGGCCCGGAATTCCACGAGTTGGCCGGCCGGGCCAAGGACATGGGCTCGGCGGCGGTGTTCGTGCTGTTGATGAATGTGCTGTTGGTGTGGGCCGCGATTCTCGGCCCGCGCCTGTGGCAACGCCTGATGGGCTGAGTGCGGCAGACAGTCGCATCGTCCATCCAAGAGCGGCGCCCGGCGCCGCTCGATCCGGGCCGCCGCCGCGGCGGTCCGAACCGCCCGCACTGCCGGTGCCGGCGCTCGTTATCCATCTTGAGGTAAGCCGTACGTGACTGACGTGATATCCCTACTCGCCGATCCGCAGGTCTGGATCACCCTGATTACCCTGAGCGCGATCGAAATCGTGCTGGGCATCGACAATCTGGTGTTCATCTCGATCGCGGTCAGCAAGCTGCCGTTCGATCAGCGCGAAAAAGCGCGCAAGTTCGGCATCGCGGTGGCCTGCATCACCCGTATCGCGCTGCTGCTGACCCTGGCGTGGCTGGCCGGTCTGACCAGCGATCTGTTCACCGTGCTCGGCCAGGGCATTTCGGTGCGCGATCTGGTGCTGATCCTGGGCGGCGCGTTCTTGCTGGTGAAGGGCTCGATGGAGATCAAGGACCTGATCGCCGGCGAGGAAGATTCCGACGACGTGCACACCAAGCCGGCGGCGTCTTTCATGATGGTGATCGCGCAGATCGCGGTGATCGACATCGTGTTCTCGCTGGACTCGGTGATCGCCGCGGTCGGCATGGCCAACCACACCCCGGTGATGGTCGCCGCGATCCTGTTGGCGGTGGGCGTGATGCTGCTGGCGGCCAAGCCGCTGGGCCACTTCATCGACAACAACCCGACCATCAAGATGCTGGCGCTGGCGTTCATCGTGCTGGTCGGCATCTATCTGATCGCCGACGGCGTGGAAATTCATATTCCCAAGGGCTACATCTACGGCGCGATGGGTTTCTCGGCGCTGGTGGAATGCCTGAACCTGTGGGCGAAGAAGCGCGCGCTGCGGCGGGTGACCGTCGAGTAAGCCGCCGCCCAGGCGTTGCATTCTTGAAAGGCCGGCGAGCGATCGCCGGCCTTTTTGTTGTCCCGCGCCCGGCACGACGGACGCCGTCGTCACGCGCCCTGGATAGGGCCGGTGCTGCAATGCCGCCGTCATCCCGTGGGAGTGCCGCGCCATGTTCCGTGCCCTGATCGTGCTTGCCCTGACCGCGCTGCTCAGCGGCTGCGGCTACAACACCATCCAGCAGAAAGACGAAGCGGTGACCGCGGCCTGGTCGCAGGTGCTCAACGTCTACAAGCGCCGCGCCGATCTGGTGCCCAATCTGGTCGCGACGGTGAAGGGCTACGCCAGTCACGAACAGCAGGTGCTGACCCAGGTGACCGAGGCGCGCGCCAAGGTCGGCAGCATCAACGTCAACGCCAACGATCCGGCTTCGCTGCAGCAGTTCGAGCAGGCCCAGGGCGAGTTGCGCGGCGCGATCGGCCGTTTGCTGGTGGTCAGCGAAAACTATCCGCAGCTCAAGGCCGATCAGAGCTTCCTGAGCCTGCAGACGCAGCTGGAAGGCACCGAGAACCGGATCACCGTCGAGCGCCAGCGCTACATCGGCACGGTCCAGGACTACAACACCTTCATCCGCAAGTTTCCGACCAACCTGACCGCGAAGATGTTCGGTTACGCGGTCAAGCCGAACTTCACCGTGGAAAATCCGGCCCAGATCCAGGAAGCGCCGAAGGTCGATTTCGGCCAGCCCGCGCAACCGGCGCCGGCCAATCCGCCGGCACCGGCACCGGCGCAGGGCTGATCGCGCGCAGATGCCGGCGATCCCGGCACCGCCGTCGACCGTGGGATGCCGCTTGCGTCGGTGTCTGACCGGCGTGTGCGCGGCCGTGCTGGCGTTGGGGTTGTCGGTCACGCCGGCGTTCGCGCAGAACGGCGCGCAACCGCTGCAATCGCCGCCCGACAGCTCGGCGCCGAGCGCGGTCGCCGACACCGCGTTGGGCGAAGCGAAGATTCCGCCGCTGGATTCGCCGGTGGTCGATACCACCGGCACGCTCGACGCCAACGCCCGCGCCGGCCTGGATGCGCAGGCGCGCGCGCTGGCCCAGCGCAAGGGCGCGCAGTTGCAGATCCTGATGGTCTCCACCACTCGCCCGGATGAAATCGAGCCGTATGCGGTGCGCGCGTTCGAACAATTCAAACTCGGCCGCAAAGGCGTCGACGACGGCGTGCTGCTGGTGGTGGCCAAGGACGACCGGCGCGTGCGCATCGAAGTCGGTTACGGCCTGGAGGGCGCGATCACCGATGCCCAGGCCGGACGCATCATCCAGGAATACATCGCGCCGCGGTTTCGGGTCGGCGATTACGCCGGCGGCTTGAGCGAGGGCAGCGCGATGCTGGTCAAGCTGATCGACGGCGAGCCGCTGCCGGCGCCGCTGGCCGGTCCGCAGGCCGCCGCGCGCGGTTTCGCCGGCGAGGATTGGGTGGTGGCCTTGTTCCTGGCGGTGATGGGCGGCGGCTTCGTGCGCGCGCTGCTCGGGCGGGTGCCCGGGTTGGTGCGCGGCGCGATCGCCGGCGCGGCGATCGGCGGCATCGCCTGGTTGATCTCGCTGAGCTGGTTTTCGATCGGGCTGGCCGCGGTGGTGGGTCTGCTGTTCGCGATATTCGGCCGGGCCGGCGGCGTGTACGTCGGCGGTGGCGGCGGCAGCTACGGCGGCGGAGGCGGTTGGGGCGGTGGTGGTGGAGGCGGCGGCTGGTCGGGCGGTGGCGGTTCCAGCGGAGGCGGCGGCGCCTCGGGGAGTTGGTGATGCGGCTGCTGCGGCATTTGTTCGCGCCGTCCTCGCGACGGCTGTTTCCCGAGGCGAGCCTGCAACGCATCGGCGCGGCGATCGCCGCGGGCGAGGCGCGTCATCGCGGCCAGTTGTGCTTCGCGGTCGAATCGCGCCTGAGCCTGCGCGAATTGCTGGACGGCCGCGACGCGCGCACCGCCGCGCTGTCGGCGTTCGCCCAACTCGGGGTTTGGGACACCGCCGGCAATAACGGGGTGTTGCTGTATTTGCTGCTGGCCGATCACCGCATCGAGATCGTCGCCGACCGCGGCTATGCCGCGCGCATCGGCGACGAACGCTGGCAGGCGGTGTGCGAAGGCATCCAGCAGGCGCTGGCGGCGGGCGAGGCCGAAGCGGCGGTGTTGGGCGGGATCGCGGCGTTGTCGGAGATCATCGCCGAACAATTCCCGCGCGCCGGCGGCACGGCGGGCGAGGGCAATGAGCTGGCCGACAGGCCGGTGCGGCTGTGATCGGTCGCTGATCGAAGCGCGGCGCTGGCTCTTCGCGATTCCGCAAAAGCCGAAACCATCCACCCGTCATTCCGGCGAAAGCCGAACCCCACCACGCCGTCATTCCGGCGAAAGCCGGAATCCATTTTGATTTTGCCTTTGCCTTCCAGCTTAAAGCCGCCGCCAAAACAGCCCGGCCTCGCCCGATAGAGGAGCAAAGTCAAAATGGATTCCGGCTTTCGCCGGAATGACGGGACGTGGGGTGCGCGTATGACGGGCGGTAAGAGGCGCGAATGGCGGGCGGTAAGCGGCGCAAACAACGGGCGGTTAGTTGTGCGGTTTGTTCGTGGCCGCTGAGCAAAGCCAACAAACCGCCCCCAGCCAAGCCCGCCGCCACCCACCCGCCGCAGCCCGACCACACCCCATCGCAACCCCCGCTGAAACACAGCGTCCGCCGCCCCCCAGCGGCCGCAACCGGCACCCCCGCTGGGGGCGGCCTGGGGCACAATAAGACGGTCATCCGCCCCCGAGCCGTCCCGCCGCATGACCATCCTGCATCAGATCGATCCGATCGCGCTCCATCTCGGCCCGCTGCAAATCCATTGGTACGGGATCATGTACCTGCTCGGCTTCGTCGCCGCGTGGTGGCTGGGCCGGCAGCGCGTGCGCGCCGGCCGCCTGCCCGGCGTCAACGAGCAGGCCTACGGCGACTTGCTGTTCTTTTCCATGCTCGGCGTGGTGCTCGGCGGCCGCATCGGCTATGTGTTTTTCTACAACTTCTCCGAGTTGCTCAAAGATCCGCTGATGCTGTTCCGGATCTGGGAAGGCGGCATGAGCTTCCACGGCGGCCTGCTCGGGGTGATGGGCGCGGCCTGGTGGTGGGCGCGCAGCCACCGCACCCACTTCTTCGACGTGATGGATTTCGTCGCCCCGCTGGTGCCGCCGGGCCTGGGCTTCGGCCGCCTGGGCAATTACATCGGCGGCGAGTTGTGGGGCAAGTACACCGGCGGCGGCTGGGGCGTGATCTTCCCGCGCGCGCCGGACTTCGCCAATTGGAGCACCGAGCAACTGCAGGCCCAGTTCGCCGCCGGCGCGCTGGATCGTTACGCGCGCCATCCCTCGCAGCTGTATCAGGCGGCGCTGGAAGGGCTGGTCATGTTCGTGGTGCTGTGGTGGTTCTCCAGCAAGCCGCGGCCGCGTTATGCGGTCTCGGGCATGTTCGCGCTGTTGTACGGCTGCTTCCGCTTCCTGGTCGAGTTCGTGCGCGTGCCCGATGCGCAGATCGGCGATCACGGTTATCTGGCCTTCGGCTGGCTGACCATGGGCCAGGTGCTGAGCACGCCGCTGATCCTGCTGGGCCTGTTCTGGCTGTGGCTGTCGACCCGTTCGCCGACCCTGCAACCGCAGCCGCCGAGCGCCGACAATCCGCCCGCTTCCGCGCCGGCGAAGGGCTGAGCCATGCAGCAATACCTCGACCTGCTCCGTCATGTGCTCGAACGCGGCACGGAAAAATCCGACCGCACCGGCACCGGCACCCGCAGTGTGTTCGGCTGGCAGCTGCGCTTCGACTTGAACGCGGGATTCCCGCTGGTCACCACCAAGAAGCTGCACCTGCGTTCGATCGTGCATGAGCTGCTGTGGTTCTTGAAGGGCGAAACCAACATCGCCTACCTCAAGGACCACAAGGTCAGCATCTGGGACGAATGGGCCGACGATGCCGGCGAACTCGGCCCGGTCTACGGCAAGCAATGGCGCCGTTGGGCCGGCGCGGACGGCGTGGAGATCGATCAGATCCGCTGGGTGATCGATGAGATCAAGCGCAATCCCGATTCGCGCCGATTGATCGTCAGCGCCTGGAACGTGGCCGATCTGCCGCAGATGGCGCTGATGCCCTGCCATACGATGTTTCAGTTCTACGTCGCCGACGGCAAGCTCAGCTGCCAGTTGTATCAGCGCAGCGGCGACATCTTCCTCGGCGTGCCGTTCAACATCGCCAGCTACGCGCTGCTGACCCACATGGTGGCGCAGGTCTGCGGCCTGGGCGTCGGCGATTTCGTGCATACCCTGGGCGATGCGCATCTGTACTCGAATCACTACGAGCAAGCGCGCGAGCAACTTGTCCGGACGCCGCGCGCGCTGCCGACGCTGAAGCTCAATCCGCAGGTGAAGGACATCTTCGGTTTCAGCTTCGAGGACATCGCCATCGAAGGCTACGACCCCTTGCCGGCGATCAAGGCGCCGGTGGCGGTTTGAGGCCGGTGCGATGACGTCGGTACGTTCGATCTCGCGCGTATGCTGGGTCGTGGCGCTGGCGTTGGGTCTGAGCGCATGCATGCGCCCGGACCAGGAGCTCGCGACCGCGCCGCAGATCGCCGCCACCGAGGCCGCGGCGCAAACCGCGCCGGCATCGTTGCCGACGCCTCCGCCGGCCGAACCGGGCGTACGCGCCGAAGCGGTCGCCGAGCCTCCCCCGGCCGGCGACAGCGCCGCCGAAGCGGCGCGGGCGTTCTATCGGATGCACCTGCAGCTCAGGGCCAGCGGCTTGCCGGTCGGCGAAGACCTGGCGCGCTATCGGCCGATGCTGTCCAAGCGCTTGCTCGCGTTGATGGGGCCGGCCGCGCGCGAACGCGACCGGATGATCGCGCAGGAGCCGGACCTGAAGCCGCCCTTCATCGAAGGCGATCTGTTCACCAGCTTGTTCGAAGGCGCGAGCGAGTTCGAGCTGGGCCAGCGCAAAGCGTTGGGTCCGGATCGCGAGACGATGGAGATCGAGTTCAGCTACACCGAAGGCGGGCAGACCTCGCGTTGGAAAGACCGGGTAACGATGCTGCGCGAGGACGGCCGCTGGAAGCTCGACGACGTCGAATACGGTGGCAGCTGGGATTTCGCTACGCGTGGACGTTTGTCGGATTCGCTCAAGCAAATCGATTGATGGCGGCCGACAAAGCTGCGCTCGTTGCCGCTCATCATTCCGGTCGAGCCTGGCAATCACCACCCCGTCATTCCGGCGAAAGCCGGAATCCATTTTGACTTTGCTCCCACCAGTCCGGTTAAAACCGCTTGCCCAGCCGGACCAAGACCGCCGATCGCCGCCGCCGTCGCTTAAGGAGTCGCCCATGACCCGCCTGGTCCTCATCGCCGCGCTCGACCGCAACCACGCCATCGGCCGCGACAACGCGCTGCCCTGGCGCTTGTCGGACGATCTCAAGCGCTTCAAGGCGCTGACCCTGGGCAAGCCGCTGCTGATGGGCCGCAAGACCGCGCAATCGCTGGGGCGCGCGTTGCCCGGGCGCCTGAATCTGGTGCTGACCCGCTCCGGCGAAGTGCCGTTCGTGGGCATGCAAGCGGTGGGCTCGACCGAACAGGCATTGCAGCGGGCCCAGGCCGAGGGCGCCGACGAGCTGTGCGTGATCGGCGGCGGCGAGATCTACGCGCTGTGCCTGGCTTCGGCCGCGCGCATGCACCTGACCCGGGTCGACACCGAGGTGGAAAACGCCGACGCGTTCTTCCCGCGGTTCGACCGCGACGAATGGCGAGTGGAATCGCGCCAGTCGCATGCGGCCGATGAGCGCAACGAATTCGACTTCGAATTCATCGACTACGTCCGCCTCGGCATGGATTGAGCGCCGCGGCGCTCGCGCCCGGCGAAACTTGAAGCCGGTTGCGATCCGGCCGCGGCGATTGCGGCACAGTGGCGCGAACACGGGCGGTCGCGAACCCGCGGCCGCCCCCACGACGGGGTGGCGGCGCATGAGCGGAGTCGGGTCTCTACGCGATATCGAAGCCTTGGAACGCACGGGCTTGCCGGAATTGCCGGCGAGCACGCTGGAGATGATCGCCCGCGGCGCGGCGATCGATCCCGCCGCGCCGGCCTTGTCGTTCTTCCTGCGCACCGACGAGCACACCCGCGCCGAATCCTGGAGCTACGCCGAGCTTCTGCGCCAGATCCATCGCAGCGCCAACGCCTTCCATGCGCTCGGCGCGGATCGCGACTCGGTGATCGCCTACGTGCTTCCGAATCTGCCCGAAACCCATTTCACGCTGTGGGGCGGCGAGGCCGCGGGCATCGTCATGGCGATCAATCCCTTGCTCGACGCCGAAGCGATCGGCGCGCTGCTGGCCGAGGCCGGCGCCAGCATCCTGGTGACCTTGGCGCCGTTCCCGGGCGTGGATCTGTGGCAGCGCGTGTGCAAGGCCTTGCCGGCGGCGAGCGGCCTGCGCCATCTGTTGTTGATCGATCTGGCCCGGCACGTGCATGGCCCCAAGCGAATCGCCGCGCGCCTGCTCGGCCGGCGCGAGCGCTGGCGTCTGCACGGTTGGGGCGGCTTGCGCGGCGCGGTGCCGGCGCGGATCGAGATCCACGATTTCGAAGCCGCGTTGCGCGCGCGCCAAGGCGAACGCCTGGATAGCGGCCGGGTTATCGAAGCCTCGGATCGCTCATCGTATTTCTGCACCGGCGGCACCACCGGCCTGCCCAAGATCGCGATGCGCACGCACGCCAACGAAGTCGCCAACGCCTGGAGCGCGGCGCGGTTTTTCGGCGAGGGCTTGAGTTCGAACAAGAACCTGTTCTGCGGCTTGCCGCTGTTCCACGTCAACGCGGCGATGGCGACCGGTCTGATGCCGTTCTCGCAAGGCGCGCACGTGATCCTGGGCACACCGCAGGGCTACCGCGGCGAAGGCGTGGTACCGCGGTTCTGGGAACTGGTCGAACATCACCGCATCCATTTCTTCAGCGGCGTGCCGACCTTGTACGCCGCGTTGATGCAGGTGCCGGTCGCCGGCCGCGACGTGTCGTCGCTGGAATACGGCCTGTGCGGCGCGGCGCCGATGCCGGTGGAAGTGTTCCGCGGGTTTCAGGAGCGCACCGGGCTGAAGATTCTGGAGGGCTACGGACTGACCGAATCGACTTGCGTCAGCAGTTTGAATCCGCCGTTCGGCGAGCGCCGGATCGGCTCGATCGGTTTGCGCTTGCCCGGGCAGCGGATGAAGGCGGTGGTGCTGGATGAGGCCGGCGCGTACCTGCGCGATTGCGCGGTCGATGAAGTCGGTACGGTCGTGGTCAGCGGGCCCAATGTGTTCGCCGGTTACAAGATTCCGGCGCAGAACCGGGACGTGTGGATCGACAGCGGCGATGGTCTGCGGTGGCTCAATACCGGCGATCTGGGCCGGCAGGATGCGGACGGTTATTTCTGGCTGACCGGGCGGCGCAAGGATTTGATCATTCGCGGCGGCCACAACATCGATCCGGCGTCGATCGAAGCGCCACTGCATCGGCATCCGGCGGTGGCGATGGCGGCGGCCGTGGGACGGCCGGATGCGCATGCGGGCGAGGTGCCGGTGGCGTATGTGCAGTTGCAGGCCGGCGCCCGCGTCGAGGAAGGCGCGTTGTTGGCGTTCGCGCGCGAACAGATCGGCGAACGCGCGGCGGTGCCGCGTGCGATCCATGTGCTGGATGCGTTGCCGTTGACGCCGGTGGGGAAGATTTACAAGCCGGCGTTGAAGCAGCGTGAGATCGCTGATGCCTTGGGTGAAGCGTTGCGCGATGGCGGTGTGGGGACGCAGTCGGTGACGGTGCGCGAGGATGGGGCGCGCGGCACGGTGGTGCAGGTGCGTTTGCGCGATTCGGCGCAGGGCGATGAGGCGGCGCGGATTTTGGGGTTGTTTGCGTTCGCTTTTGAGTTGCACGGCGAGGAAGCCTGAGCGCCCGCGCGCAAATCGTTGCCCCCTTTGAAAAAGGGGGCGAGCGCCCGGCGTAAGCAAGAAGCCAGGTGACTCGATAGCGCGGGGGATTTGCTTTGCGGTTACGCGGCGATCTGAGGCAAATCCCCCTTAATCCCCCTTTTTCAAAGGGGGAGAGCGGTGGTGGGATTCGTTGTTCGCCGAGTGATGGCTCAGGAGTCCGGCGCGTCAACCGGCGCCCCCTTTGAAAAAGGGGGCGGGCGCCCGGCGCAGGCAAGAAGCCAGGTGGTTCGATAGCGCGGGGGATTTGCTTTGTGGCTGTGCTTCGATCTGAAGCAAATCCCCCTTAATCCCCCTTTTTCAAAGGGGGAGAGCACTGGAGGGATTCGTCGCTCACCGGACTATCGGCCGGTCACCGCCGCGGCCGGCGTCAACACCGGCCGGTAATGTCCAGTGATCGGGTAATCGAACAACGCGTCATCCTCCTGCGTCCCGCGCGCGATGTTGTGCAACACCAGCGGCCGCCGCCGATCCCACGATTTGCGATCCGAAACGATGCCGATATGCGGCAGATTGCCGGGCAAATTCCAAGTAACCAGATCGCCGGGCCGATAGTCGTCGGCGCTCTCGCTGACCGGCAACGACCAACGCTGTCGCTCGAACCAACGCCGCAAGTTCGGCACCCGACGATGATCGATATTGCGGTCGGTCGAACTCGCCCGCCACGTAGTCGGGTAACTGGCGAAATTGGCGCGCATGTCCTCGTGCACGCTCTGCTGCAGGTCGATGCCCTGCGTACGCAACGCGCGAATGACCACATCGGTACAAACGCCACGGTCGATGGCGACATCGCCGCCGGGATAGGCCAGCCGCACGTACGCCGGATCGTAGTAACGCGTCACCCCGATCTGCGCGCGCGCCGCGGCCACCAGCGGCGGCGAAGGCGCCGCATCCGGTTGCGCCGCGTTCGTCGGCGCAACGCGCGCATCCGGCGAGGGTTGCGTAGGCTCCTGCGGCGCGCGCGAACACGCCGCCGCCGCGAGCGTCAGCGCGATAACCTGGGTGCGAACCAGTCGCGGCCATCCGTGGCGCATGTCCTGTCCTCAGGGCGCCGGACGCGGCGGGCGTTGCGGCTGTTGCTGTTGTTGTTGCGGTCGCGGCGGCCGCGGCCGTGGCGGTTGCGCGGGCACGTCGCGGCCGGGTACTTGCACCAGCCGCAGCTCGTCGGTGTCCAGTTGCAGCGCGCTGAGCTTGCCGCCCCAGACCGCGCCGGTGTCGATCGCGTGCACGCCATGGCCGATGAACAAACCCAGCGTCGACCAATGCCCGCACACGATCTTCAGATCGCGCTCGGCGCGGCCGGGCACTTCGTACCACGGGTACAGGCCGACCGGCTGCGTGCCCGGGCTGCCCTTGTCTTCGAACGCGATCCGGCCGCGCGGCGTGCAGTAACGCAGGCGGGTGAAGATGTTGATGATCGCGCGATGGCGGTCGATGCCGGCCAGCTTGGGATTCCAGGCCGGGCGGTCGCCGTACATGTTCTTGAGCAAGCGGCGGTATTGATCGCCGTGCAGGCGTTCCTCGACCTCGCGCGCATGGCGCTCGGCCATGGCCGTGGTCCACTTCGGCGCCAGGCCGGCGTGGACCATCATCCAGCCGAGTTTGCGGTCGGCGTGGACCAGCTTTTGCATGCGCAGCCAATCCAGAAGCTGCGGGCCGTCTTCGGCCAGCACGATGCGCTGCAAGTCCGGATTGACCTTGCGCTTCTCTTCCTCGGTGCGTTGGCCGATCGCCAGCAGCGACAGGTCGTGATTGCCGAGTACGGTCACGCTGCACTCGCGCAGCGAATGCACCAGCCGCAGAGTTTCCAGCGATTGCCCGCCGCGGTTGACCAGATCGCCGCAGAACCACAGCTGGTCTTGCGCGGGGTCGAAGCGGATTCGTTCCAACAGACGCTGGGTTGCGTCGTAACAGCCTTGCAGGTCGCCTATTGCCCAAACGCTCATACGGTATCGGCGCTCAGTGCAAGGTACGCGGGATGGTCAGGGTGAAGGTCGGAACCGGCGCGTCGAACTGGGTCCCGTCGTCGGCCACCATCGCATAGCTGCCTTCCATCGTCCCCAGGCTGGTTTCCAGCACGGCGCCGGAGGTGTATTCGAAATCGTCGCCCGGACGCAGCCAGGGTTGTTCGCCGACCACGCCGTCGCCGCGCACTTCCTGCACCTTGCCGTTGGCGTCGGTGATGACCCAGTGGCGCGAGATCAGCCGCGCGGGAGTCTTGCCGGCGTTGCGGATGTGGATGGTGTAGGCGAAGACATAACGGTCCTGCTCCGGCTCGGATTGATCGTCCAAGTAACGGGTGGCGACGTCGATATCGAAGACGTAGTCGGGCGAGCGGTTCATGGCGGCAGTTTAAGCAAAGCGGGGATGAAGCGGGAATGAGTCTTGAAAATAACGGATTGCGCGGTGCGAACGGGCAATCGATCGCGGAATGGGCCGGCGGTGGCGCAGTTCGCGGGCCCGGCGACCGCCAGCGGCGGCGAGCGGAACGCGGGCCGCCTGGAACGCGGCACGATGCCGGATCGGGCCGCGGCTTCGGGCGCCGCGGCCGGTCGGCTCAGTTCGCTTCCGGTTCGATCGATCCGTTGGCCTTGAGCCAATTGCTCAGCCGCACGAAGTCGGCGACCTCGATCTGCTCGGCGCGTGCGTCCGGGCGCAGGCCCGCGGCCTGGATCGAGGCGCCTTCGCAGATTTGCGAAAGCGCGTTGCGCAGGGTCTTGCGGCGCTGGCCGAAGGCGTCGCGGACCACGCGCGCGAAGAGGGCGTGGTCGGCGATGCCGATCTTCTCGGGCGGATGCGGAATCATCCGCACCACCGCCGAATCGACCTTCGGCGGCGGCCGGAACGCGGCCGGCGGCACGTCGAACAGCGCGATCACCTGGCAGTAGGCCTGCAGCATCACGCTGAGCCGGCCGTAGACCTTGCTGCCGGGGCCGGCGGCCATGCGGTCGACGACTTCCTTCTGCAGCATGAAGTGCATGTCGCGGATCGAGCCGGCGTGGTCCAGGGCGTGGAACAGGATCGGCGAGGACAGGTTGTAGGGCAGGTTGCCGACCAGCCGGATCGGCCCGCCGTTGTGCGCCAGGGCGCTGAAATCGACGGTCAATACGTCGCGATGGATCACTTCCAGCGTGCCGTGAGCGCGCGCGCCCTCGGTGAGCGGGAAGATCAGGTCGCGGTCGAACTCGATCACGGTCAGCTCGCCGTGGCGGTCCAGCAGCGGGAAGGTGATCGCGCCCTGGCCGGGGCCGATCTCGACCAGCCGGTCGCCCGGTTGCGGGTCGACCGCGTGGACGATCATCGAGATGATCCCGGCGTCGTGCAGGAAGTGCTGGCCCAGGTGTTTCTTGGCTTCGGGCTTGAAACCCTTGGCGTGGGTCTTGGCGGTGCCGGTCATGGCGTGGCTCCGGATGAGCGGCGGGTGCGGGCGATATGCGCGCAGGTTTGGGCGGCGGCGATCAGGCTGGACGGGTCGGCCAGGCCGCGCCCGGCCAGATCCAGCGCGGTGCCGTGATCGACCGCCACGCGCGGATAGGGTAATCCCAGGGTCAGGTTGACGGCGCGTTCGAAGCCGCTGTACTTGAGCACCGGCAGGCCCTGGTCGTGATACATCGCCAGCACCGCGTCGAAGCCGCGCAGCTTGGCCGGCAGGAAGGCGGTGTCGGCCGGCAGCGGGCCGATCAGCTCCAGGCCCTCGCCGCGCAGGGCGGCCAGCACCGGCTCGATCACCTGGATTTCTTCCAGGCCCAGGTGACCGGCCTCGCCGGCATGCGGGTTCAGGCCGAGGACGGCGATGCGCGGGCGCGCGATGCCGAAATCCTGGCGCAAGGCGGCTTCGACGGTGCGCAGGGTGCGGCTCAGCGAAGCCGGCTCGATCGCGTCGGCGACCTCGCGCAGCGGCAGGTGGGTGGTGGCCAGGCCGACCCGGACGATGTCGTTGGCGAGCATCATCACCACCTCGCGCCCGGCCTGTTGCGCCAGCAGCTCGGTGGTGCCGGTGTAGGCGATGCCGCCGTCGTTGATCACGGCCTTGTGCACCGGCCCGGTTACCAGGCCGTCGAAACGCCCATCCAGGCAGCCCTGGGCGCCGTCCAGCAGCGCCTGGATCACCGCGGCGGCGTTGGCCGGCTCGGGCGTGCCGAAGGCCGGGGCGACGGGATTGGGGATTTCGACCAGGGCCAGCTCACCGGGCGCCCGGGACGGGCGATCGGGCGGCAGCAGGGTCAGGGGCAGGCCGAGCGCGTCGGCGGCGGCGCGCAGGCTGCGCGGATCGGCGAAACCGATCAGGTCGTAATCGCGCGGCTGCTGCAGCAGCCGCACGCACAGCTCCGGCCCGACGCCGGCCGGCTCGCCCGGCACCAGCGCGAGCCGGGGCGGGGTCATCTCAGCCGCCGGCCGGTTTGGCCGGAGCGGGAGCGGTTTCGGTGCCGGGCGCGGCGTCGGCGGCCTTGCCGACGCGGAAGTCGACATAGGCTTCGCCGCGCTTCTCGCGCAGGAAGCGATTCCACTCTTCCTCGAGCTTGCGCCGGCCGATGGTCTCCTGGACCTGGGCGCGCTTGCTCTGATCGGCCACGTCGCTCTGGCGCGTGCCCAGCCGCTGGACGATGTGGTAACCGGCGGTGGTGTGGATCGGCTGCGAGATCTGGTCGTCGCTCAGGGCGGCGACCGCGCGGCCGAAGTCGGGGCCGAATTCGTCCTGGGTGAACCAGCCCAGATCGCCGCCCTTGGTCTGGGTGCCCAGATCCTCGGAGCTTTCCTTGACCACGTCCTCGAACTTGGCGCCGCCGGCGATGCGCGCGCGCAGGGTCTCGGCCTTGGCCTTGGCCTGCGCTTCGCTGACGGTGTCGCCGATGCGCACCAGGATGTGGCGGGCGTGGTACTGGGTGACCATCTGCGGCGCCGACTGGGAGGCGTCGCGCACCTCGACCAGCTTGAGCAACTGGAAGCCGCTGGGGCCGCGGATCGGGTCGGTGACCTGGCCGGCGCTCATCGACTTCATCATTTCGCCGAACGCGGCCGGGATTTCGTCCAGGCTGCGCCAGCCCAGGTCGCCGCCTTCCAGCGCGTTGGGGCTGTCGGAGTAGCGGACCGCGGCGGCGTTGAAGTCCATCTCGCCCTTGGCGATCAGCGCCTTCACGCCGTCGACCTTTTTCTGGGCGGTGGCGATCTGCTCGGGCGTGGCGCCTTCGGGCAGGGCGATCAGGATGTGGGCGAGGTGGTACTGGGTGCCGGTGTTGGCCTGGGCCTTGAGCGCGGCGTCGATTTCGGCGTCGCTGACCGAGACCCGGGTCTGGGCGAAGCGCTGGCGCAGGCGCTGGACCAGCAGCTCATCGCGGATCGAGGTGCGGAAATCGGCGAAGGAGCTGCCGTCGCGGGCCAGCTGCTGGCGCAGACCGTCGACGCTGAGCTTGTTGGACTGGGCGATGCCGTTGATGGCCTGATCGACTTCCTGATCGGTGACCCGCACGCCGGTGCCCTGAGCCTGGGCGACCTGGATCTTGAGCAGGATCAGGCGCTCCAGCACCTGGCGCTCGAGCACGTCGCGCGGCGGCAGTTGTTCGCTGCGGCCGGCGTACTGGCTCAGGATGTTGGCCACGGCGCGGTCGAGCTCGGTCTTGAGGATCACGTCCTCGTCCACCACTGCGGCGATACGGTCGATCGGCTGGACGTCCTGAGCGTAGGCGCTGCCGAGCAGCAGGCCGGCGGCGAGAAGTCCAGCGAACAGCGGGCTCGCGAAGCGTTTGTTCATAGGGTCGGGTCGAGGGCAGAGTCGGCGTCGTTGCCGCGGTTTTCGCGGCTGACCGTGGGAGACGGCGGCGCCAGATAAAGGTCGTCGCGGTTATAGCCGAGAATAGCACGGCGCAAAACGCGCTCCGTGTTCTGGCCGGCGGAGCCTAGACCCTTGAGTTCGAACTCCACCTGAAAGGAGCTGTTGAGGTCTTCGGAGCGGTTGCGCAGGTAGCGGCGGGCGATCGCGCGCACCGCCAGACAGCAGCTTTCCCACTGCACGCCGGCGATCTGCTCGAGCGGGCGCCGGTCCTTGATCGAGTAGTAGTAGCGGCCGACCACGCTCCAGTTGTTGTTGATCGGGTACAGGAAGGAGAAGTCGGCCTGCTCGTACTGGTCGCGGTCTTCGCGCTTGGCGTCCAGCGCCGCGGCCAGGTTGCGGCGGTAGCGGTAGGCGAAGTTGACCACGCCGGCGTTGCCGAACAGGTAACGGGCGCGGAAGGTGGCCACGTCTTCGCTGCGCAGGCGCGGATCCCACTGGTAGGTGGCGTTGATGGTCCAGCGGTCGCTGGGCGAGACGCCGACGTCGGCGACCCAGGCCGACTTGCCCTGCTTGATCGGGGTTTCGGCGCCAGCGACCACGCGGATGTCGTCGAAGTACTGGATCTGGCCGATGCTCGCCGACAGCCGCTCGCGGCCGTCCTCGGAGTTGATCAGGCGGGTGGTCAGCGCGGTGGTGAGCTGGTTGGCGTCGGTCTGGCGGTCGGCGCCGGAATAGCGGTTGTCGCGGAACAGCGCGCCCCAGCTGAACGACATCGGGTTGGTGTCGAACAGCGGGATGCCGTCCTGGTCGCGGTACGGCGCGCGCAGATAGAACACGCGCGGTTCCAGGGTGTGCAGGTAGCGGTCGCCGCGGATTTCGGTCTCGCGGTCGAAGTACATGCCGGCGTCGATCGAGGTGATCGGCAGGCTGCGGCTCGGCGACTTGTTGTAGAACGAGCGGATCTGGTCTTCGGTCGGGTTATCGGTCTCGTAGAAACCGGACGCGCGCTTGCTGGCCACCTGGCGGGCAAGGTCGCCGTCCAGTTCGTAAGCGGTGTAGCGCCAGGCCAGCTTGGGCCGGAAGAACCACGCCGCGCCTTCCAGCGGGAAGCTGACGTAAGGCTTGATGTCGAAGCGGCTGCCGCCGGGCATCTCGCGACGCAATCCCGCAGGCGCCGCCGGGTCGCCGGGGGTGAACTTCACGTCCTGGTGCTGGAACCGCACCGCCTCGGTGTCGACGCCGGTTTCCACCCACTGGCTGAAAGGCTGGGCCCAGTGGAAGGTCGCGCGCGGCAGACGGTCGTAGGCCAGCGCGTTTTCCTGCAGGGTGAAGTCGGCCAACTGGTTGTGGTCGGCGATGATGCTGGCGTCCCAGTAACGGCCGCGGCCGTACAGGCCGACTTCGCTGCGCAGCGAGGTCGCCGATTGGCCGTAGAGGTTGTTGCTGAAATCCTGCAGGTAGTACTTGTCGCTGACCCAGGCCAGGTTGGCGCCGGCGTACCAGGTGCCGTCCAGGCGGTGGGTGGCCTTGAGCGCGAACTCGCCGCGGTTCTTGTCCGGCATCCGATCTCTGGGGATGGTGAACAAATCCGGCTGATTGCGGCGGTAATCGGTGTAGCGGTCGGGATCGTCGCGCGGCAGGTCGTCGGTGGGCATCCAGTTGCCGGACACCTCGCCCGAACCGTTTTCGTACAACCAGCGGAACTCGCCGCCCAGGACCGTGCCGCGCTTGCTCATGTAGCGCGGGGTCAGGGTGGCGTCGTAGTTGGGCGCCAGGTTGAGGTAGATCGGCTGGCGCCAGTCGAAGCCGTTCTTGCCCGACACGCCGATGTTGGGGTACAGCAGGCCGGTGCGGCGGCGGTCGTCGATCGGGAAGGTCAGCCACGGCACGTACAGCACCGGCACCTTGCCGATCCGCACGGTGGCGTTGCGGGCCACGCCCATGCCCTTGTCGGTGTCCAGGTCGATCCGGTGCGCGCGCAGCTCCCACACCCGCTGATTGGGCGCGCAGGTGGAGTAGGTCGAGCCGTGCAGCGCGCCCTTGGCGCCGTTCAAGTCGATCCGCTCGGCGCCGCCGTTGCCGCGGCGCGAGGTCAGCTGGTACTCGACGTCGTCGATGCGGTGCTGGTCGGCGTTCTGGTCGCCCTCGGCGTGCTCGGCCACCAGGCGCATGCTGGAATCCTGGTAGCGCACGTGGCCTTCGGCCGTGTACTTGCCCGATTCCTGGTTGTAGCTGAGCTTGTCGGTGCCCAGGAACTGGTCGCCGCGGCTGAGCCGGACGTTGTCCTGGACCACGATGTTCTGTTCGTCGGCGCCGCGCTGCAGGGTGCCGCCGTCGATGTCGGTCGGGTGCGCGGCGCGCTGATCGGCGGTGCCGGTCGGGGCGGGGGCGTCGTCGAAGGACGGGACCGCGTCGATCATCGGGCACAGGCCCCAGTTCTCGTTGTCGTCCGCCGCGTAAGCGGGCAGGGCGATGGCGATGCACAGCGACAACGGGAGCAGGCGGAGGGGTTTGCGCACGCGAGCATCCGGCAGACGGAAAAACGGCCGTTAGATTGCCGTATCCCTTGCAAGCGGGCAACGCGAGCGCCATCTATCGGGCTGTGGCGTTCAGTTCCGCGAACGCCCTCCGGCGCCCCGGCGACCGGCCCCCGCGACCTTTTTGGAGGTGACATGAGCCAGCATCCCAGCCCCAACTCCGGTACCGGCCCGGACCCGGCCGCCGCCGCGGTCGAGAAGAGCGAAGCTGAATGGCGCGAGCAGCTGTCGCCGGAGCAATACGCGGTCTGCCGCTGCTCTGCGACCGAGCGCGCCTTCACCGGCCGCTACTGGAACCACAAGGAGGCCGGCACCTACACCTGCGTGGCCTGCGGCGAACCGCTGTTTTCCTCCGAGACCAAGTACGACTCGGGCAGCGGCTGGCCGAGCTATTACCAGCCGTTGAGCGCCGAAGCGATCGCCGAGCATGCCGACGACAGTCACGGTATGCGCAGGGTGGAGGTCAAATGCGCGCGCTGCCAGTCGCACCTGGGGCACGTGTTCCCCGACGGCCCGCGTCCGACCGGGCTGCGTTATTGCATCAATTCGGCGTCGCTGGGGTTTGAGGGCAAACCGGAAGGCTGACGCGCGGCGACCGCGGCCCAGGCCGCTGCTCGGATGGGCGATCCGCCTGTAGGAGCTGCGCGAGCTGCGACCGCGACATCTCGCCTATGACGAAGGTTTCGACGCTGGCGAGGTGTCGCGGTCGCAGCTTGCGCAGCTCCTACAGGGTCTTCGGCTGGATTCAGGCGAGCAGGGCGCCTACGTGCGCTACCGCGCTTTCGCGCAGCGCGGCCAGGTCGTAGCCGCCTTCGAGCATCGACACCACCCGGCCCATCGCATGGCGCTCGGCGATGGCGACCAGTTCGGCGGTGATCCACGCGAAATCCGCGCCGTCCAGCTCGACCTGGGCCAGCGGATCGCGCCGGTGCGCGTCGAAGCCGGCCGAGATCAGCACCAGCTGCGGGCGGAACGAGTCGATGATCGGCAGCAGCCGCTCGCGCCAGACCCGGCGGAAGCCTTCGCTGCCGGTGCCGGCCGACAGCGGCGCGTTGACGATGTTGCCGACCCCGCGTTCGTGCACGTAACCGGTGTCCGGGTACAGCGGCATCTGGTGCGAGCTGACGTACATCACCCGCGGATCGGTATCGAAGATCGCCTGGGTGCCGTTGCCGTGGTGGACGTCGAAATCGATCACCGCCACCCGCGACAGCCCGTGTTTCTCGCAGGCGTGGGCGGCGGCGACGGCGATGTTGTTGAACAGGCAAAAGCCCATCGCCGCGTCGATGGTGGCGTGATGGCCCGGCGGCCGCACCGCGCAGAACGCGCGCCGCTCCTCGCCCTTGAGCACCGCGTCGACCGCGGCCACGCCGGCGCCGGCGGCGCGCAAGGCCGCTTCGGCCGAACCCGGCGCGAGCACGGTGTCGGGGTCGAGTTGGATCGGGCCGTCGCAATGGGTGTCGAGCACCAGCGCCAGCAGCGCGTCGCCGTGCGCGCGCAGCAGCTGGCCACGGCTGGCCGGCGGCGCTTCCAGCCATTGCAGGTCCGGATAGGCCTCGCGCAGCGCCTCGGTGACCGCGACCAGACGCAGCGGCCGCTCGGCATGACCCGGACCCGGGTCGTGGCGCGTGCAGGCCGGATGCGTATAGATGCGCACGGCTAGCCCTTGCGGCGCTCGTGGTTCCAGGTGACTTCGCCGTGGCCGTCGGCGCGGGCGAGCACGCGCGCGAGCACGAACAAAAAGTCGGACAAGCGATTGAGATAGCGCACCGCTTCGGGCCGGACGCTTTCCAGCCGCGACAAAGCCACGGTTTCGCGCTCGGCGCGGCGCACCACGGTGCGGGCGATGTGGCAACGCGAAGCGGCCTCGCCGCCGGCGGGCAGGATGAATTCCTTCAGCGCCGGCAGGTGTTCGTTATGCGCGTCCAGCCATTGCTCCAGCCGGTCGATATCGGCGGCGAAAATCGCCGCGTGGCCCGGAATGCACAGCTCGGCGCCGAGGTCGAACATCTGGTGCTGGATCGCGACCAGTTGTTCGCGCACGGTCTCCGGCAATTGGCTCGCCAGCACCAGGCCGATGGTCGAATTGGCCTCATCGACCGTGCCGTAAGCGTCGACCCGCGCCGAGTCCTTGCCGATGCGACTGCCGTCGCCCAGGCCGGTACTGCCGTCGTCGCCGGTGCGGGTATAGATTTTCGAAAGACGGTTGCCCATCGATCGCTCAGCGCTTGGCGTCGTCGTTGCGCACGGCCACCGCGCCGGTCTTGGTCGCGGCGGCGGCGATCGCCTGGACCACCGCGGCGATGCCGACATAGGTGGCGGTGGTGCGCAGGTACGGCAGCAGCCACTGGAAGTAGTTCGCGGCCCAGCCGGCGACCGACTTGTTCTGCACCGAATCCGACAGCCAGTAGAAGCTGCCCTGGCTCAGCAACTGGCAGACCGCGACCGAGGCCAGCAGCGCCACCACGGTCAGGCCCAGCGTGCGCCAGCTGCGGCTGTAGTTGCGCGCGACCCACAGGCCGCCGGCCCACATCGCGAAATACGCCGGCACCAGGAACCAGTACGCGGCCGAGACGCAGTAGTGCTGCCAGAAGCTCATGCCCTGGCGGGTGATCACCGCGTAATCCACGGCCACGGCCAGCGCCATCAGCAGCGGGAACGCCCAGCGGGTCCAGTTGCGCAGGTAGAAGCCGCCGATGAAGAACACCGCCCACGACGCGTCCGGAATCGGCGTCCAGTGATTGACGCGGGTCGCGATCATCAACGCGGCGAGCAGGGCGAGGATCAGGCTGTTGCGGGTGTTCGGCTTCATGGGTTCGGTCTCCTGACGCCGGACCGGCGCGTCGATCCGCGCATTCTAAGGAACCTGAGACCAAAGTGCCGGTTTTGCCGGGGCGGAAGGTCGTGAAAAGGGACTGCTGTCGAGCTAAGTGATTGATTCATTGTGTCCGGGCGGGCGCCGGAGCGGCCGGCGGCGCTCGCGATGCGCTGGATCGGCCGAGAACGCCCGGCGGTCCGGGCTCGCGGCCGCCGAATCGCGCGCAGAGCGCGGCGCAGCAGGCGATCGGTTGCGAGCGGGCGCGATCCGAACAGACGTTGCACAAGCGCGGCCGTATCATGAACGCATGACTTCCGACGCAACGCAGCAGTCTTCGCACGCCGCCGTCCACGCCAGCCACGATGTCCTGATCGTCGGCGGCGGATTGGTCGGCGCCAGTCTGGCGATCGCCCTGGACCGTCTGGGCCTGGATGTGGGCCTGGTGGAAGCCGCGCCGCCCGGCGCGCTGCCGGCGGTGTTCGACGAACGCAACCTCAGCTTCGCCGAGGCCACCGTCAACGCGCTCACCGCCCTGGGCGTGCTGAGCAAGCTGCGCGCGCCGGCCGGTTCGATCCGCCGCATCCACATCACCCGCCGCGGCGATTTCGGTCGCGCGGTGCTCGACGCGCAGCGCTACGGCCGCGAGGAATTCGGCCGGATCGTGGTCGCGCGCGATTTCGGCGAAGCCTTGGAAGCGCGGCTGGCTGAGTTGCCGCGGTTGCATCGCTATCGGCCGGTGCGGTTCGTCGGCTTGGCCGACCAAGCGCATGAGCGCGATGGCGATGCGGGTTCCGAGTGGAGGGCCATCCGCGTCGCCGACGGCGCCGGCGAGCGGGTGCTGCGCGCGCGCCTGCTGGTCGCCGCCGACGGCACCCGCAGCGGCGTGCGCGAGGCGCTGGGCATCGGCGCGGATGAGCACGACTACGGCCAGACCTTGTTCGTCACCCGCCTGCGCAGCGAACGCGCGCCCGACGGCACCGCTTACGAGCGGCTCGGCGACGAAGGCCCGACCGCGCTGCTGCCGCGCGGCGATCGTCACTACGGATTGATCCACGGCGTGGCCAATGCCGACGCCGACGCGGTCGCCGCGCTCGACGAAGCGGCGTTCCTGGCGCGGGCGCAGGAAGCGTTCGGCTGGCGCGCCGGCCGTTTCCTGGCCTGCGGCGCGCGCAGCTTGTATCCGGCGATCCGGGTGCTGGCGCGGACCACCATCGCGCGCCGCGCGGTGCTGGTCGGCAATGCCGCGCAGACCATCCATCCGATCGGCGCGCAAGGTTTCAACCTGGGCCTGCGCGATGCGATGACCCTGGCCGAATTGATCGAAGAATCGATGGCGGCGAACCAACGCGATTGCGGCGGCCAGGAACTGCTGCAGCGTTACGCCCAGCGCCGCGGCGAAGACCGCGAGCGGACGGTGAAATTCTCCGACGGTCTGGCCCGGTTGGGTTCCAACGAAAGCGGATTGATGCGGCCGCTGCGCAGCCTGGGATTGTTCGCGCTGGATCGCTTGCCGACCGCGCAGTCGATGCTGGTCGGCGGGGCGATGGGTTACCGCGGCGACGTGCCGGCGATTTGCCGCGATGCCGCCGCGGCAGAAATCGGAGCGCGCGCATGAGGCGGCGCGAACTGCTCGATGTGATCGTGGTCGGCGCCGGCGTGGTCGGCGCGGCCGCGGCGCTGGCGTTCGCCCGCGACGGATTCGAGGTGGCCTTGGTCGAAGCGCGCGAGCCCGCGCCGTGGTCGCCGCGACAGCCCGACCTGCGGGTCTACGCGTTCGCGCCGGACAACGCCGCGCTGCTGGACGATCTGGGCGTATGGGCTTCGGTGCGCGACGCGCGCGCGCAGCCGTATCGCACCATGCGGGTGTGGGACGCGGCCGGCGGCGGCGAATTGCATTTCGACGCCGACCGCTTCGGCCGGCGCGAGTTGGGCTGGATCGTCGAACACGGGTTGTTGGTCGATCGTTTGTGGTCGGCGTTGCCGGGCGCGGGCGTGCAGGTGATTTGCCCCGATCAGGTCGAGGCGCTGGAACTCGACGCCGCCGACAGCGCCGGCGTGGTGTTGTCCAGCGGCCGCCGCCTGCGCGCACGTCTGATCGTCGCTGCCGACGGCGCCGAGTCGAAGCTGCGCGAGTTGGCCGGCATCCAGGCGCCCGAACACGATTACGGCCAGCGCGGCCTGGTCGCTTATGTAGACAGCGAACTGAGCCACCAGGCGACCTGTTGGCAGCGCTTTCTGCCGACCGGCCCGTTGGCGTTCCTGCCGACGCAGGGCGATGCCGGCGCCGAAGACCGGCGCAGTTCGATCGTATGGACCTTGCCGGCGGCGGAGTCGGAACGGTTGTCGGCGCTCGACGATGCCGCGTTCTTGAACGAACTCGAACGCGCCTTCGACGGACGCCTGGGCGCGCTCACCGGCGTGTCGCGGCGGGCGTCGTTCCCGCTGCGCCGCCAGTTGGCGGAGCGTTACGTCTCCGGCCGGGTGGTGGTGGCCGGCGACGCCGCGCATGTGGTGCATCCGCTGGCGGGGCAGGGCGTGAATCTGGGTTTGCGCGACATCGCCGGTTTGCGTTCGACCCTGGCGCAGGCGCGCAAGCGCGGTCTGGATCCGGGTTCGCCGACGCGTCTGGCGCGTTGGGCGCGCGAGCGGCGCAGCGAGAACGCGCTGGCCGCGTACGGTTTCGACGGCTTGAACAAGCTGTTCTCCAACGACGACTTCGCCGCCACGCTGCTGCGCGGGCCGATGCTCGGTCTGGCCGGACGCTTGCCGCCGCTTACGCATTTTTTCTGGAAGCGCGCCGCGGGGTTGTAGCCCGCGCCGGATCGCGGCGCAGGCCGCATCGACCAAGGAAGGACACAGGCATGCACGCCAAGACGATAAGTTCGTCGGTTCGCGGACTCGGTGGCGCAATCGTGTCGCTGGCAGCGCTGGCCGCTCCCAGTGCGGCCTGGGCGATGCAAAAGTGTCCGGAAGAATTCGGACCGAAGCCCGAGTGGTTCATGGCGCTGGGCTTGGCCATGCTGATCGTGTTCGCGATCGTGGGCGCGGTGCTGCCGTGGCTGGCTTGGCGTTGCTCGAAGACCCACCGCGTGTGGCGGTGGGTCTGGTTGGCGCTCGCTTTGGTGGTCGCGATGCCCGCGACGTGGATGCTCGGCTTGTTGCTTTATCTGACGGTGTTCGTACTGCCCTGCTGACGGGCGCGGGCCTCAGTGCTCGTAGAACGCGCGCCGGGTCCTGAGCAGATACAAAGACACGCCGATGCCGACCACCGCCACCGACATCACGTAATAAGCCGGCGCCATGCCGCCCAGATGCGACGCCATGTAGCCGATCAGCGGCGGCGTCAGCGCACCGAATACCGCATAGGCGACGTTGTAGGAAAACGACAGGCCCGAGAAACGCACCGGCGCCGGGAACGCAGCCACCATCACCGCCGGAATCACCCCGACCACGCCGACGAACACGCCGGCCAGCGCATACAGCGGCAGGAAGTTGCGGGCGCCGTGGTTGAGGTCGTAATACAGCGCGAAGCTGCTGATCAGCACGCCCAGCGAACCGATCAGCAAGGCCTTGCCACGGCCGATCTTGTCGACCAGCAAACCGCCGCCGACCGCGCTCAGGGTCAGGCAGAACGCGGCCAGACTGTTGCCGAGAAAGGCCCGCGCCGGTTCGATGCCGAACTTCTGCTGGACGATGGTCGGCGTCATCAGAATGATCACCACGATCGCCGCGGTCAGCAGCCAGGTCACCAGCATCGACAGCGCCACGCCGCTCATGTGATCGCGCAGCACCTGCGCCAACGGCAGCTCCTTGACCAGCTGCCGGCTCTCGCGCATCGCCGCGAACACCGGCGTCTCGCTGAGCCAGCGGCGCAGATACACGGCCAGGAAACCGAACACGCCGCCGATGATGAACGGCGCGCGCCAGGCGCCGCCGAGCACTTGTTCCGGAGTGAACCAGGTGTTGATCGCGGTGGAGATCAGCGAGCCGATCAGGATGCCCGCGGTCAGTCCCGCCGACAGACTGGCGCAGGCGAAGCCCACGCGCCCGCGCGGCGCGTGCTCGGCGACGAAGGTCCAGGCGCCCGGCACTTCGCCGCCGATGGCGATGCCCTGGACGATGCGCAGCGCCAGCAGCAACAGCGGCGCGGCGATGCCGATCTGCGCATAGGTCGGCAGCAGACCGATGAACAAGGTCGGCAAAGCCATCAGGAACACGCTCAGGGTGAACATGCGCTTGCGCCCGGAGCGGTCGCCGAAGTGGGCCATGATCACACCGCCGATCGGACGCACCAGGTAACCGGCGGCGAAGATGCCGTAGACCTGCAAGGTGCCCAGCCATTCCGGCATGCCCGGCGGGAAAAACAGCTTGCGCAGGATCTCGGTCAGGAAGACGAAGATCACGAAATCGTAGAACTCCAGCGCGCCGCCCAAGGCCGACAGCAGCAAGGTGCGGGCGTCTTTGCGGTTCAACTTGGCGGCGCCGGCGGGAGGTGCGGAAGCGAGGGCTTCGGAGGTCATGGACTGCGACGGATTCGGCTGGGACAGGCATCGCACTATGCCGCAACCGCGGACGGACACAACCGGGGCGGGACGGCACACGGCCTAAAGTAGTAGTGCGGCCCGCGCGCGGGCGATGCTAGAAAACCTGCGGAAGTTTTGCAGGATCGTTCTTCATGTTGGATTTTCAGCTGTTTTCCAGTGATTTATTGCGTAGTTCGTTCACGTTAGGAGTGTGCCGCCTGTCCGCGGCGGTGCTGATCGGGTTGAGCGCCGCGCCGGTCGCGGCCGCCGATTTCGAACTCGCCGATGGGCGCATTCAGGGGCAGTGGAACACCCGCGTGGTCGCCGGCACTTCGGTCCGCACCGGCGAGGCGCAGCCGCATTTGCTCGGCAAGGGCTTCGCCTCCGACGGCCGGCCCAAGGGCGGCACCGGCGCCGACACCGCCGACGACGGCAATCTGAATTTCCAACGCGGCGATGCGTTCTCCAGTTTGTTCAAGATGGTCCAGTCGGTCGACTTGAAGTACCGCGATGTCGGCGTGAATCTCAGCGCGCGCACTTGGTACGACGCTACTCTCGACCGCAAAGAGGTCGCTCAAGGCAACGTCCCCAACGGCTTCGATCCGGACTCGCCGCTCGGCGATGGCGGGTTTTCGCGTTCGAACAAGTTCTCCGGTTTTCTTTGGCTCAACGCTTATGTGTACGGCCATCTGAAACTCGATGAAGACAGCGCGCTCGACGTCCGGGTCGGCAAGCAGAGCGTGAAGTGGGGCAACGGCCTGTTCTTCAGCGGCGTCAATCAAGCCAATCCGATCGACTACACCACGCTGCGGCGTCCCGGCACCGATGCGGCCAGCGAGGCGCAGATTCCGGTCGAGATGCTGTGGGCCAAGTGGACGCTGGATTCCAAGTTGAGCCTGGAAGGGTTCTGGCAATGGAACTGGCGCCCGTCGGAATACGATCCGTGCGGCACGTTCTTCTCCGGCAGCGACCTGGGCATCGAGCGCGGCTGCGCCGGCATCCAGTCCAATGCGTATTACCCGATCAACAGCGCTTCCGCCGACGCCGGGCCGTGGCTCAGCGACGGCTTCATGCAATCGATGGGCGCGATCTTGCCGCGCGATCGCGACCGCTACGGCAGCGATTCGGGCCAATGGGGGCTGTCGCTGCGTTATCGCGATGAGCAACGCGGCCTGGGTTGGGCCGCGTATTACTTGCGGATCAATTCGCGCGCGCCGTATCTGGACGCGACCGTGATCGATCCGGCGCGCACCGATCCGACCCTGGCGCCGCGGCTGATCGCGGCCGGCGTTCCACAGGCGTATGCGCAGCTGTCGGCGCGGCTGTCGACCATCCGCGAGATCTGGGAATACCCCGACGACATCCGGATTTTCGGCTTGAGCCTGGATGCCCGCTGGAAAGGCTGGAAGCTCGGCACCGAGTTGTCGTACACCCAGGATCAGCCGGTGCAACTCAACACCGCCGACATGTTCCGCGCCCTGACCAGCAACGGCGGGCCGATCGGCCAACGCAACGCGGCGCTGGCGCCGGGTGATGTGTTGCGCGGCTTCGACCGCGTCGACAAGACCCAGTGGATCGTCAACGCCCAGCGCAGTTTCGCCGACGTGTTCGGCGCACGCCAGGCCACGTTGACGGCGGAAGCGAGCTACAGCCACGCCGATCTGCCGCCGCTGAGTCAGGCCCGCTACGGGCGCGGATTCCATTGGGGCTTTTCGCCGCAGGGGTACGGCGGCGTGTGTCCGCCGGTGCAGAACCCGCGCGGTTGCGTGGACGAAGGGTTTTACACCCGCAATGCCTGGGGTTATCGCTTGCGTGCGCAGCTGGATTACGCGCCGGGCGGGGAGTGGACGTTATCGCCTAGTCTGAGTTTCGGTCACGACGTGCGCGGGTTTGCGATCGACAATCAGTTGGTCGAGGATCGCCGGCAGCTGACGCTGGCGCTGTCGGCGAAGTACGGCAAGCATTACTTCGCGAGTTTGAGTTACACCGACTACGCCGGCAGCGCGCGTTACGATCCGCTGGCCGATCATGATTTCGCCAGCGTGGCGGTGGGGGCGACGTTCTGAGGAGGGTGCTTCTATGTCCGGTGTTTGCGCGGCGATGGGACGGATCGCCGCGGCCAGTTGGTTGGCGTTGGCGGCGCTGACGGCCGCGGGCATTCTTTTCGGAGCCGATACGGTCGTGATCAATCTGGTTATGGCCACGTTCTTTGCCGCGATCGCGGGGTTGTTAGCGTGGCGGCAGCGTGTGGTCGGCAAGTTAGGTCGGGAGTTTCCCGGGCATCCACTGGTGCGATCGCTGCTGCGCAGCGAACTTGCGACGATGGGTTTGGCCGTGGCGATCGGCATCTTGCTTGTGTGCGCCGCGGGGTATCGGGTGTTCTTCGAGCGCTTGCCGGTTTTCGGGTGATCTGGGGCGGGATCGAGATCCTTCCAGAACGTCATTCCCGCGAAGGCGGGAATCCAGAGTCTTCAGCGCCATCCTTCCAGGTCGTCATTCCCACGAACGCGGGAATCCAGCGACTTCAAACGTTCTCGCACGAAAGGCACTGGATTCCCGCGTTCGCGGGAATGACGATAGGTAAGTGCGCGGTGTGTGGTGTGCGGCGTATAGGATTTGGAGGCGAGGTATCGAGTAGCCAACCCAAACCCCAACCTCACTTAGGCACAGGCGCCGCAAACACCGTGATCTCTTCCCGATCGTGATACAGCTGCCGCGCCCGCACGATCAGCGGCCGATGCGCCTGATGCTCGAACGCCTCCAGACAAATGCGCGTCTCTTCCCAGCGCTTCTTCATCGGCAGCTTGAGGTTGAAGATCGCCTGCCGGCACCAGTTCTCGCGGAACCAGGTGGCCATGCGTTCGGCCACGCGCGCCGGCGATTCGACCATGTCGCACACCATCCAGTCCAAGGTGCGCTTGGGCTGCCAGGTGAATCCGTCGGCGCGCAGATGGTCTACGCGGCCGCTGTCGAGCAAGGCCTGGCGCAGCGGGCCGTTGTCGACCGAGGTGACCTTCATGCCGTTGCGCATCAACACCCAGGTCCAGCCGCCCGGCGCGGCGCCCAGGTCGGCGGCCTGCATGTTGTCGCGCACGCGCTTTTCGCGTTCGTCGTCGTCGAGCAGGGTCAGCAGCGCTTCTTCCAGCTTGAGCGCGGAGCGGCTGGGCGCGTCGGGGTGCATGCGCAGACGCGGGATGCCCAGCGGCCACGGCGCGCTGTCGTAGGGATCGGACATCGCCAGCACCGCGTGATCGCCGGCCAGGAACGCTACGTGCAAACGCGGCCGGCTCGGGTCGTCGTTCTTGCTAAGCCAGCCGGCTTTGCGCAAGGCCGGACGCAACGCGTTGCCGAAGCTGCGCGCCAACCCGGCCAGCGGCTTGCCTTCGTCGGAGTCGGGGTGCTCGACCCACAACTCGCCGAACATCGACACGTTCAGGCCCGAACCGGCGCGTTCGTCGAGCGCGGCCAGCATCGGCGCGATCCGGTCGCTGGGGTTGAGCTGGCGCAGGTCGGCCAGGCGCACCAGTTTTTGCCGGGCGAAGATCAGCTTCGACCACGGCAACGCGCGCGAGGCCGCCTGGGCGTCCTCGACGATGAATTCGACGTAGCCGCTGTTGCGCTCGGTGCGGGCGTAGCCGGGGTGGCCGGCGATGGCGGAGCGTTCGCTGAGTTCGGCGGCGAGTTCGGGCTCGAAGCCGGCGCGGCACCAGCAGAACAGGGCGGAATCGGTCATGGCTCAGCGCTCAGTTGCGGTAATGCAGGAAGTCCGACGGTAGGAGCTGCGCGAGCTGCGACCGCGACATCGCACTCACGTCGTAAGCCGGAGGTCGCGGTCGCAGCTTGCGCAGCTCCTACAAAAGCTTTCGGGTGAGGTCAGTAAGAAACGCCGCTTTCGCCGTACTTGCGCAGAACCTCGCAAGCGGCGTCGCGATGCAGGTCGCGGCGCACCGCGATGCCGCGCCGTTCCAGTTCGCCGACCCAATCGGCCGGCAGCGGACCTTCGTCGAATTCGGTCAGGCGCATCACGTCTTCCGAGCGCGCGCCGATCAGCAGGTTGTTGATGCCGGCCCAGAAGCTGGCGCCGTAACACATGCAGCACGGTTGCGCCGAGGTGGCCAGGGTCATCGGCCCGAGCTCGTTGAGGCGGAACGCGCTGAGCGCGGTTTGCGCGCACATGAACGCCATCATCTCGGCGTGGGCGACCGAGCAGTTCTGCGGCACCACCCGGTTGACGCCGACGCCGACCACCAGGCCGTGCGCGTCGAACACCGCCGCGCCGAACGGGCCGCCGGTGCCCTGTTCGATGTTGCGCCGGGACAGTTCCACCGCCAGCGCGACCTTGTCTTCGTCGCTGAGGTAGGCGCGGGTGCGGTCGACCGCTTCGTCGATCCACGACGGCAGCGCCAGTTGCACCGTGCCGGTCAGCAGGTAGGGGATCTTCGGGCTCATTCTTTGCTCGCCCAGGTATCGCGCAGGGTCACGCTGCGGTTGAACACCGGCGCGTCGGCGCGGTGGTCGTAACGGTCGGCGACGAAGTAGCCCACGCGCTCGAACTGGAACGCCTGCTCCGGCGCGGCTTCGGCGGCCGAGGGTTCGACGTAACCGGTCGCGGTGCGGCGCGAGTTCGGATTCAGATGATCCTTGTAGGTCTTGCCGTCGCTGTCGTCGTCGGGCGCGGCGACGTCGAACAGGCGGTCGTACAGGCGGATTTCCGCCGCGACCGCGTGGCGCGCGCTGACCCAGTGGATGGTGCCCTTGATCTTGCGGTCGGCGCCGGCCATGCCGGGGCGCGATTCGGGATCCAGCGTGCCGCGCAGCTCGACGATCTCGCCGGCCTCGTTCTTGATCACTTCATCGCAGCGCAGGATGCCGGCGCCGCGCAGACGCACTTCGCCGCCCGGGATCAGGCGCTTGAAGCCCTTCGGCGGCACTTCCTCGAAATCCTCGCGCTCGATCCACAACTGGTTGGAGAACGGCACCTTGCGCGAACCGAAGCTCTCATCCTTGGGATGGTTGGAGAAGTGCAGCGATTCTTCGTGCGAGTCGGGCAGGTTGGTGATGGTGAGCTTGAGCGGATCGATCACCGCCATCCGCCGCGGCGCGGCCGCGTCGAGGTCCTCGCGCAGGCAGCCTTCCAGCACCGAGTAATCGATCACCGAGTTCTGCTTGCTCACGCCCAGGCGCTCGGCCCACAAGCGGATCGACGCGGCGGTGTAACCGCGGCGGCGGATGCCCTGCAGGGTCGGCATGCGCGGATCGTCCCAGCCGTCGACCAGTTTTTCCTGCACCAGCACCATCAGCTTGCGCTTGCTCATGACGGTGTAGTTGAGATTGGCGCGCGAGAACTCGATCTGACGCGGGATCGCCGCTTCGTTCGGCAGGCCCTTGGCCAGCAGCGGCGCCAGCAGTTCCGGCGAGTTGGGCAGGTCGACCTTGCCCACGCACCAGTCGTACAGCGGACGGTGGTCTTCGAATTCCAGCGTGCACAGCGAATGGGTGATGCCTTCGCAGGAATCGCTGAGCGAATGGGCGAAGTCGTACATCGGATAGATCGGCCAGGCGTCGCCGGTGTTCTGGTGGGCGACCTTCTTGATCCGGTACAGGGCCGGATCGCGCAGGTTGATGTTGCCCGAGGCCATGTCGATCTTGGCGCGCAGGGTGCGCGCGCCGTCGGCGAATTCGCCGGCGCGCATGCGCGCGAACAGGTCGAGGTTTTCCTCGACGCTGCGGTCGCGGTACGGCGAATTGCGGCCCGGCTCGTTGAGGCTGCCGCGGTAGGCGCGCACTTCTTCGGCGCTGAGATCGCAGACGAACGCATCGCCCTGGCGGATCAGCTTCTGGCCGGCCAGATAGAACACTTCGAAGTAATCCGAGGCGTGGCGCAGTTCGGCCCAGTCGAAACCGAGCCAGCGCACGTCGTCCTGGATCGCCTCGACGTATTCGGGGTCTTCCTTGGCCGGGTTGGTGTCGTCGAAGCGCAGATTGCAGCGGCCGCCGAACTCGTTGGCGACGCCGAAATCCAGGCAGATCGCCTTGGCGTGGCCGATGTGCAGATAGCCGTTGGGTTCGGGCGGGAAGCGGGTCCGGATCGCTTGGTGCTTGCCGCTGGCCAGGTCGTCGCGGACGATCTGACGGACGAAATCCTGCTTCACCGCGCCCGTGGCGGCGGAATCGGTCGGATGTTCGGGGGCAAGACGGGAAGGATCGGCGGACATGCAATGCATCTTGAGTAGGAGAGACTCGGGAGTTTAGCCGGTGCCGGGCCCGGCTGCCTGCGCGCGCGGTCCACGGGCCGGGCACGGAAACCGCGGATCGGCCGTCCGGCCTTGCGCAAACGGCCGTTTCGGCGACCGCCGCGCTGGATTGACAAGGGTCACGGGCCGGCCGCCGCGCGGCGGCGTATGCTGGCCGCAGACCCCGCCCCAGGCCGGCAGGCCGAAGGATTCGACGATGCGAGTCGTCTATGAAGCCGCCCATCTGATCGATGCCCATCTGGTCCGCCATGCCCTGGAGGACGCCGGGATTCCGGTGTTCCTGCGCGGCGAGGCGCTGCTCGGCGGTATCGGCGAGTTGCCGGTGTTCGGCGCGGTCCAGGTGTGCGTGCCCGAAGTCGCCTGGCCGCAGGCCGACGAGGTGGTGCAGGCGCTGTCGCTGGGCGAGCCGCCACCGCCGGCCGAGCCGGTTCAGGCGATGCCGCCACCGGGCTGGCTCCCGGCCTGACCGGCCACGGCGTCGCTGGCGCCATACGTCCGCGTCCTCAGGGGCCGGACCGCGGCGGGCGCAGGCCCGCCCAAGTAGCACTTCTCTCTTTTATGCGCCGCCTCGTGGCGCGGCCGGCCCGGTTCCGGCCGCCGCGACGCAGCGCCCCGTCCGCGGCCACGGCCGCGGCGGTACCGACCGGAGTTTCGACCATGCGATCGTTCAATCAATTCTCCCGGAGGCGCGCATGAGCGCTTCCTCGCAAACCGCCACCGCGCAGACGGCCTCGCGTGGCCCGTTGCTGCAGATGCTGCTGGGCGCCAGCGTCATCAGCAGTTCGGCGGTGTTCGTCAAATGGGTCGACATCGGCCCGGCCGCGTCGGCGTTCTGGCGCATGGCCTTGGCCGCGGTGATTTTGCTGCTGGTGCTGGGGCAGCCGTGGCGGCGCGGCCGCTTGCAGCATTGGCGGCCGGAAGGGCGGGTGCTCGGACTGGTGATGCTGGGCGCGGTGTTCCTGGCCCTGGACCTGTGGCTGTGGCATCGCAGCATCCTTTACGTCGGCGTCGGTCTGTCGACGCTGCTGGCGAACTTCCAGGTGTTCGTGCTGGCCGGCGTCGGCGCGCTGTGGCTGGGCGAGCGCGCGGGTTGGAAGCTGTGGCTGGGCTTGAGCATGGCCCTGGTCGGTCTGGCGCTATTGCTGGCGCCGGGCTGGGAGCACATGGACTCGCGTTTCCGCATCGGCGTGGCCTTCGCCCTGGCCGCGGCGGTGTTGTACGGCGGGTTTCTGCTGGCATTCCGCGCGGCGCAGGCGCGGCGCGGGCAGACCCCGAACGAGGCCTTGCAATGGTGGTTGTGCCTGGGCTCGGCGGCCACGCTCGGCGCGATCGCGCCGTTCGGCGGCGGCAGTATGTGGCCGGCGAGCGCGCACGATTGGCTGATCCTGACCGCTTACGCCGCGATCGCGCAGGTGCTGGGTTGGTACGTGATCGGCCGCGCGATGCCGAAATTGCCGGCCGGCGTGGTCGGCCTGTGTCTGTTGTTGCAGCCGCTGCTGGCTTACGTCTGGGACGTGCTGCTGTTCCATAAGCGCTTGGGCGGGATCGAGCTGATCGGGATCGGCTTGTCGCTGGCCGGCATCTTCCTTGGTTTGGCCCGCGGCGATCAGCCGTTGTTCAAGGCGCGCGAGGATTCGCCGGCGTAAGCGGTTCGGTTACGTGGCGGCGCTGTGCGTCGAAGTGCATTGCGTTCGTAGCTGCGCTGTTGGTTTTGGGTTGCGCGGCGA
>NZ_JBAMDI010000125.1:0-32863 GCF_036961695.1 Pseudomonas sp. CGJS7
GTAGATTGCCCACATCGCGGCGAACTGGGGGCACGCACACTCCGATTCGCCGGCGCGGGTCATGACGTTGCCCGGCCCTGCGGCCATAATCGGGCTTCCTCCGCCGCGCCGACATCCCGATGAGCCCTACCGTCCGCCACGCCGTCGCCGCCGACCTGGACCTGCTCGCGCCGCTGTTCGACAGCTACCGGCACTTCTACACCCAGCGCGAAGACGCCGCGGTCTCGCGCGCCTTTATCGGCGAACGCCTGCGCCGCGGCGATTCGGTGCTGTTGCTGGCCGCGCTGGACGGCGCCGACGGCGCCGGTTTCACCCAGCTATACCCGACCTTCTCCTCGGTGCGCGCCGCGCGCGTGTGGGTGCTCAACGATCTCTACGTCGATCCGGCCGCGCGCCGCCGCGGCGTCGCCCAGGCCTTGCTCGCGGCCGCCGCCGAATTCGCGCGCGCCGACGGCGCCGCGCGGCTGGAACTGGAAACCGATCACGACAATCTGACCGCCCAGGCCTTGTACGACGCCAACGGTTGGCGCCGCTACGACGGCACCCAGCGCTACCACCTGCCGTTGGCCGCGGCGTGACGCCTCGGTCCGTGCCGCCGTCGTCGAAGCCGACGCCATGAACGATCCGCGCGCGCAATTGCGCCAGGCGCTGCAGCGCAATCCCGGCGACGCGATGGCCTGGGTGATGTTGGCCGAACACGAACTCGATGCCGGCGACGCCCAGGCCGGCGAATCCGCCTCGCGGCGCGCGCTGCAGTTGCGCCCGGGCCACCCCGAAGCGCTGGCGCGGCTGGGGCGCGCGCAATGGATGCAGGGCAAACGCGACGACGCGGTGGCCAGCCTGCGCGCGGCCGCGCGCGCGGCGCCGCAGCACCCGGGCATCGCGGTGTGGCTGGCGCATGCCCTGGAAGATGTCGGCGACGCCGAAGGCGCGTTGGCCGCTTATGCCCACGCCTACGGCCTGGCGCCGAACGAACCGCAACTCGCCGCCTACCTGCTCAACTGGCGCCGGCGCCTGTGCGATTGGCGCGATCTGGACGCGCTCTCGCGCCAGGTCCGCGCAGCGGTGGCGCGCGCGCAAGCCGCGGTGGAACCGTTCGCCTTCCTCAGCGAAGACGCCAGCGCCGCCGAACAACGCCGCTGCGCCGGCCTGCGCGCGGCGATGATCGCGCAAGCGGTGCGGCCGCTGCCGCCGGCACCGGCCAAGGACGTCGCCGCCAACGTGCGCCTGGGCTTTTTGTCGAACGGCTTCGGCGCGCATCCCACCGGTCTGCTGACCGTGGCCTTGTTCGAAGCCATGTATCGCCGCGGCGGCATCGAACTGCACCTGTTCGCGCTCAATCGCGACGACGACAGCCCGATCCGCCGGCGCCTGCACGCCGCGGCCGACAGCGTCCACGACGTGGCGATGCAACCGCATGCGCAGGTCGCCGCCAGCATCCGCCGCGCCGGCATCGACGTGTTGTTCGACCTGCGCGGCTGGGGCGGCGGCGGCACCCCGGAAGTGCTGGCGATGCGGCCGGCACCGGTGCAGGTCAACTGGCTCGCTTACCCGGGCACCTCGGCCGCGCCGTGGATCGATTACGTCCTCGCCGACCGTTATGTGTTGCCCGAATCGATGCGGGCCGATTTCAGCGAGACCGTGGCTTGGCTGCCGCGTTGCTTCCAGCCCTCCGACACCCGCCGCGAACTGCCGCCGCCGCCGCCGCGCGGCGAATGCGGGCTGCCCGACGAGGGCGTGGTGTTCTGCTGTTTCAACAACAGCTACAAGCTCAATCCGCGCAGCGTCGCGCGCGCGCTGGAGGTGCTGCGCGCGGTGCCCGGCAGCGTGCTGTGGCTGCTCTCCGGCCCGGGCCGCGCCGATCAGCGCTTGCGCGATTTCGCCGCGGCGCGCGGCCTGGATCCGGCCCGGCTGGTGTTCATGCGCAAACAGCCGCACGCCGACTACCTGGCGCGCTTGCGCCATGCCGATCTGTTTCTCGACACCGATCCCTACAACGCCCACACCACCGCCTCCGACGCGCTGTGGGCCGGCTGCCCGGTGCTGACCCGTCCCGGCGCGACCTTCGCCGCGCGCGTGGCCGGCAGCCTCAACCATCACCTCGGCATGGGCCACATGAACGCCGCCGACGATGCCGCCTTCATCGCCCGCGCGATCGCCCTGGGCAACGACCGCGACGCCCTGGCCGGCGTGCGCGCGGAACTGGCCGCGCGCCGCGCCGACAGCGGCCTGTTCGACATGGACGGCTTCGCCGTGGACTTCGCCGCGATGGCCATCGCGATGGCCCGGCGCCAGCGCAAGGGCGAAGCGCCGGCCGCGCTGCAAGGACCGGCGCGCTGAGCGCCGCGCCGACAGATCGCTAACCTCCCCCACATGCATTTGCGCTAGGCTCCGACCATGACCGCAGAACGCGATTTCATCCCCCTGAACCTGTGCGTGCTGACCGTATCCGACAGCCGCACCCTGGCCAACGACAGCTCCGGCGATTACCTGATCCAGTCGCTCACCGACGCCGGCCATCGGCTGGTCGAACGCAAGCTGCTGCCGGACGACCGTTACCAACTGCGCGCCGCGGTATCGCAGTGGATCGCCGACGACGGCGTCGACGGCATCCTGGTCACCGGCGGCACCGGCTTCACCGGCCGCGACTCCACCCCCGAGGCGCTGCTGCCGTTGCTGGACAAGCAGATGCCCGGCTTCGGCGAGTTGTTTCGCGCGCTCAGCTTCGAGGAAATCGGCACCTCGACCCTGCAATCGCGCGCCTTCGCCGGCCTGGCCAACGCCACCTTCCTGTTCTGCCTGCCGGGCTCGACCTCGGCCTGCCGCACCGCCTGGGAAAAGATCGTCGCCGCGCAACTGGACGCGCGCACCCGGCCGTGCAACCTCGCCACTTTGCGTCCCCGCCTCAAGGAGTGAAGGGCATGTCGCTGGACACCACCCTACGTCTGCTGACCAAGGCCAGCGGTTTGAGCGTGACCGATCTGGCGACCGCGATTCCGCGCGCCGGCGCGGCCACCGTCGGCGCCTGGCTGCGCGGCGACAAACTGCCCGGCAAGGACCAACTCGACGCGCTCGCGCGCGCCTTCGGCGTACCCGCCGGCGCGCTGCTGGCCGAACTGGCCAGCACCCTCGACCCGGCCCGCACCCAGGGCGAACACGATCTGCTCGCCGCCTACCGCGCGCTCAACACCAAGCAGCAAGGTGCGTTGCTGGAAGTGGCCACCGCCATGGCCGGGACCAAACGCGGCGCCGCGGGCAAGCCCGCCGCCAAATCGACCGCATCGAGAACCAGGAAGGCCAAACGATGAGCCAGCTCAAGCGCAAGGACTACCAAGCCCAGCTCGAACCGCTGCAACTGGAACTGGTGGCGATGGCGCGCTGGCTGCAGCACTCGGGCAAGCGCGTGGTGGTGCTGCTGGAAGGACGCGACACCGCCGGCAAGGGCGGCGCCATCGGCGCGTTGTCGGAACATCTCAACCCGCGCCAATGCCACATCGTCGCCCTGTCCAAACCCAGCGAGCGCGAAAGCGGCCAGTGGTATTTCCAGCGCTATGTGCCGCATCTGCCGGCGGCGGGCGAGATCGCGTTGTTCGACCGCAGTTGGTACAACCGCGCCGGCGTGGAGCGGGTGATGGGATTCGCCAAACCCGAGCAGGTCAAGGCGTTTCTGAAGCAGGCGCCGGTGTTCGAGAAGTTGCTCACCGACGATGGCGTGCTGTTGTTCAAGTACTGGCTGTGCTGCGATCAGGCGCAGCAGGAAGAACGCTTCGCCGAGCGTCTTGAGGATCCGCTCAAGCGCTGGAAGCTGTCGCCGATCGACTTGCAGGCGCGCCAGCACTACGACGATTACACCAAGGCGCGCGAGGCCATGCTGGAGGCCACCCATACCAAGAACGCGCCGTGGACGCTGGTGGATTTCAACGATCAGCGCCAGGGGCGGCTGACCTTGATCCGCGATTTGCTTTCGCGGTTGCCCGATACGGATGTGAAGTCGGCGGCGTTGGAGTTTCCCAAGCTCAAGGGCAAGCCGTCGAAGGAGAAGTATGGGGTGCTTAAGCCGATTGGGTGATTTGCGGGGTTCGGGCTGGTCGTTTCGCGTTGCGCACTCGGCTCTCGGCTCTCGGCTCTCGGCTCTCGGCTCTCGGCTCTCGGCTCTCGGCTCTCGGCTCTCGGCTCTCGGCAACAGCGTACCCACCTACCGTCATTCCCGCGAACGCGGGAATCCAGGGCCTTTCGTGCGAGAACGCTTGAAGTCGCTGGATTCCCGCCTTCGCGGGAATGACGAGCAAAAGCAGGACGCCTTCGCCATGCGCCCCGGAACCGCCGCTACTGCGACTTCCGATACGGCTGAAACAACTGCAGCAACCACGGCTTCTGCGCCAGCACCAGACTCACCCCCACCCGCTCCTGCGCCGTCAGCGCCGCGTCGCGGGCCAGCAGCGCGTCGAATTCGCGCGCCACTTCGTTCAATCGCTGCTTGAGCTCGCGGATGCCGGCGATGCTCAGCGATCCGCTGAGCAACAGCAGCACGTCCTGTTCGCCGTCGAAAGGATCGGCGAAGTAGTCGCCAAGCAGACGCAGGCGGAAATACCGCTCCATCGGCCCGTCGGCGCGCCAGCGGAAATTGCGCGCGGTGCGCGGGCGGCCGCGGTTGCCGGGCATCAGTTCGATGATGCCGAGCCGGTCGAGCTTGACCATCAACCCGGTCCAGCGCGCGTTGTCGAAATTGAAATGGGCCTGCACATCGGCCTGCTTCCAGCGGTTCAAGGTCAGAAACAACGCGACCAGCAGCGCCGGTTCGTCGACCAGCGCCTGCTCCTGCGCTTCGCTGAGCGTGGCCATCGGCGCGCGGCCGCGCGCGGCCTCGGCGCTGAGCTCGGCCAGGCCGATGTCGAGCACATCGCAGACCTCCTCCAGCCGCTGCAGGCTCATCGCCCGGCGCGAAAACATGCGTTTGACCGCCGCCTCGCTGAGCTTGAGCCGCCCGGCCAGATCGCGATAGGTCAGATCCTGTGCGCGCAAAAAGCGCTTGAGGGCGTCTACGAGCTCGATGGAGAGGGCCATGGGTATCAAATTACGCTACTGAACAGAGAAATTACAGCGACCCTGTCGATGAATCTTGCCAAGCCCTCCCGGCCGCGCCGAAGGTGGCCGCGGACCTGAACGAGGTGGCATGAATGACACGGATTTCCGAACGCCTGCTCCTCCTCGTTCTGGTCGCTGCCGCCATCGCGGGCTCGCTGGCAGGGACGCCAGCGAGGGCGGCGGTGCAATCCGACGCGCTGAGCCGCCAGTCCGCGGCCAGCCTGGACGCTTCGGTCGAAGTGCCGGTGGCCGCGGCGAACGCACTCTCGCAGGGCGCCAAGTTTTCCGTCACCGGCGTGCAGGCCAGCGCCCAAGGCGTGGCGCTGACGATCTCGGCCGCGGGCGCCGGCGCCTCGTTCGTGGTCAAGCTTTCGGCCCAGCAGGCCAAGGCGCTCGGCGTATTGGTCGGGTCGACGGTGCTGGTGTCGGTGGTCGTCGGCGGCTGGTTGCTCAGCGATACCGCCGGCAAGTTCATCTGCTTCGTGCCCAACGACCGCGCGCGCGAATTGATCCACAGCCAGCGGGTCACCGGATGACCTTCGCGATGGTTGTTCTCACCCGATTCAAGGCATTCGCGGCCAGCGCCAAGCTCGCTGCCGCGATGGCGACGCTAGGAGTGGCGGGGCTGATGCCCGCACAAGGACGTGCGGGCACCGGTTGCGACGCCCAGACCGTGTCGCCGGACAAGCTCGCCGCCGCGGCCCAGACCGCGCTGACCGTGGCCGCCGCGCTGGACGAACGCGACGCGCCGCTGGCGCTGGTCGCCCGGGTCGGCACCGATCTGTCCAAGCAGGGGTTGGTGTACAGCCACGTCGGCTTCGTCGTGCGCGACCATCCGGCCGGCCGCTGGACCGCGGTGCATCTGCTCAACGAATGCGGCAGCGAGCGCTCCAATCTCTACACCCAGGGATTGGTCAATTTCTTCTCCGATCAGTTGGTCAATCAGGATGCGCGGATCGTCTGGCTGCAGCCGGAACAAGCGCAGCGCCTGGCCGAACGGCTGCGCGCGCTGCCACGCAACGACCTGCATCAGCCGCGCTACAACCTGATCGCGCGGCCGGGCAGCGCGGAGTATCAGAACTCCACCGCGTGGGTGCTGGAAATTTTGGGCGCGAGTTTGCCGAGCGGCGGCGCGGACAGCGGGCGCGGTGGCGCCTACCTTGCGGCCAAGCGCGACGGGTTTGTGCCCGATCGCGTGCATATCCCTTATTCCAAGCGCGTGCTCGGCGGTTTGTTCAGCGCCAATGTCGCGTTTGCCGATCATTCGATCGGTACGCGTCTGAGCGGGGATTATCCGGTGGTGACGGTGCGTTCGATCGTGCAGTACCTCGATCGCCGGGGCCATGTGGTCGCGCAGCGGGAGTGGCGCAATGGGCGGCTGATGGAGCCGTTGGGGGCGCTGTAACTGGCCAAGAGCAAATCCCCCCTAGCCCCCCTTTTTCAAAGGGGGGAAAGCCGTAGGCGGGGGACGTCGTGGTGGATCGGGGCTTAGCTGTTATCCGCAAACGAACCCATCGCCGGCTTCATCCTCGCCCGCCGATTCCCGCAGCACCTGCTCCACCCGCGCCAGCTCCGGCCCGCGCTGCAACCACTGCCCCAGTTGCTCGACCGCTGCCGCTTCGCCCACCGCCAACACCTCAACGCGGCCGTCGCGCAAATTGTTGGCGTAGCCGCGCAGGCCCAGCGCCACGGCGCGATCGCGCGTAGACGCGCGAAACCACACGCCCTGCACTTTGCCGGAAACGAAGAAGCGCGCCGCGCTCACGATTTCGCCGCGGGCGCCGCCGGTTCGGCCGGGGCGTCGCCCGGCTCCGGGCCGCCGGCCTTGGCGATGGCGTCTTCCAGCTTCTTCGCGTCGACCGGACCGAGGAACTTCTCCGCGACCTTGCCGTCGGGCCCGATCAGATAGGTCATCGGCAACCCCTTGGGCGTATCGAAGGCCTTGGGCGGATCGGCGACGTCGACGATCGCGATCGGATACGACACCGGATGCTTCTTCAGGAAAGCCTCCATCTCGGCCTTCTCGATTTCCTCGTAAGCCAGCCCGACCACCTCGATGTGTTCGCGCATCGTGTCCAGCGCGGACAACTCGGGCATTTCCTTGATGCACGGCGCGCACCAGGTCGCCCAGAAATTCACTACCACCCAGCGGCCGCGATGTTCGGCCAGGTCGTAGGTCTTGCCGTCGAGCGTGGCGATGCGCAGTTCGGGCGTGTCGGATGCGGCCGGCGCCGCGGTGGCGGGCGCTTCGGGCGGCTTCGTCTCGGCCGGCGCGATTGCGGCCGGTTGCGAGGCATCGGCGGGCTTGGCCTCGCCGCTGGGTTTCTGGCAACCCGCCAGCAGCAGCGCCGCGATGGCGGCGCCAAGCAGCGGCAAGGCGCGGGTAGTGCGGACCTTCGAAATCATGGATTTTCCTCTTCGGCGTGAATGCTGGACACGCGTCGTTTCATCAGCGCGCGCAGCGGCACGCGCAATTCGTCCATCGCCGCAACCGCGGACTGGCCCAGCGAGTCGTCGCGGCAAGGCAGCATGGCCTCGGCGATGGGGATGCGCAGGTTGCAGGCTTCGTACAGCTCGCCCAGCGACAGATCGTCCAGATCGCGCGCCAGCAGCCATTCGCCGCTTTCGGCGCGGCGCACCACGTTGATGTCGCCGAGCTGTTCGAGCATCTGCTGGATCAGCGCGTCGGTGAGCATGGGTTCGAGCTGCTGGATGCTGTCGATGTGCAGGCCGCGGCCGTCCTTGCGCGCCTCGTTGAAGCGCGCCAGCAGACGCAGCAGGCCGTACATCTCGAAGCCCAGCGGCAGGCGCATCGAGGCGGGCTGGTAGCGGAACGCGGCGATCGAGGACGCCAGCGACGCGCCCAGCAGCACCGCGATCCAGCTCAGATAGATCCACAGCAGGAAGATCGGCACGAACGCCAGGGTGCCGTAGATCTTCGAATACGAGCCGAAGCTGCCCAGGTACAGGCCGATGCCGCCCTTGATCAGTTCGAACAGCACCATCGCCAGGAACGCGCCGGCGACCGCGTGGCGCCATTTGATCGTGCGGTGCGGCACCACCCGGTAGATCGCCGCGAACGCCAGCCATTCCAGGCCCATCGGCGCGGTCCGCAGCAGCAGGCCTTCGAGCCAGCGGCCGGGTTCGGTGGAGAACACGTCCATGGCGAAAAACCGCGCCGAGATCGCCAGGCTGGCCGCGGCCATCAGCGCGCCCAGGGTCAGCACGGTCCAGTACACCAGGAAGCGCCCGAGCCGCGGCCGCGCCGAATGCACCCGCCAGATCCGGTTGAACGCCGATTCCACCCCGTTGAGGGTGATCAGCAGCGACACCACCAGCGCGATCACGCCGGCGGTGGTGAGCTGGCCGGCGTTGGCCGAGAACTGCTTGAGGTAGCTCTCCACCGAACGCGCCGCCGACGGTACGAAGTTGGAGAAGATGTAGTCGCTGAGACGGTCGCTCCACTCGCCGAACATCGGGAACGCGGAGAGCACGCCGAACACCACCATCGACAGCGGCACCAGCGCGAACACGGTGGTGTAGGACAAGGCGCCGGCGGCCTGGAACAGGTTGTCGTCGAGGAAGCGGCGGCTGAGAAAGCGGAAGAAGGTGGCCATGCGCGCGCGGTCGCGCACGCGTTCGCTCCAACGGTAGATCGAATCCAGTGGTTCCATCGGGGGCAGGGTAACCGATGGGGTGTGGGGGTGGTATGCAGGAGGTGAAGCTGCGGCGGGGCGCCCTCATCCGGCGCTTCGCGCCACCTTCTCCCGCTCGCGCGCTTGAACCCCTCTCCCGCTCGCCACCCAAGGTGACTTCCTTCGGGGCGCGGCAGAGGGGTTGGGGCGAGGGCACCCCGCCCCCGCCCCCGCGCATTCCTCTATCCTTCCCCGCGCAAAGGAGAATCCAATGACCGAAGTTCTGGTGCTCTACTACAGCCGCGGCGGTTCGGTCGCACGGCTGGCGCGGCAGATCGCGCGCGGGATCGGCGAAGTCGACGGCGTCGTCGCGCGGCTGCGCACGGTGCCGCCGGTGGCGGCGGTCACCCAGACCGCGGCGCCGCCGGTGCCCGAGGACGGCGCGCCGTACGTGGACGCCCGCGATCTGAGCGAGTGCGTCGGCCTGGTGCTCGGCAGCCCTACCCGCTTCGGCAACATGGCCGCGCCGGTCAAGCATTGGCTCGACGGCCTGGGCGCGGAATGGGCCAGCGGCACCCTGGTCGGCAAACCGGCGGCGGTGTTCACCTCCACCGCCACCCAGCACGGCGGCCAGGAATCGACCCTGCTGACGATGATGGTTCCGCTGCTGCACCACGGCTGCGTGCTGCTCGGCATTCCCTACACCGAACCCGCGCTCAGCCACACCCGCGGCGGCGGCACGCCCTACGGCGCCAGCCACGTCGCCGGCAGCCAGGACGATCCGCAACTCAGCGACGACGAAGCCGCCCTGGCGCGCGCGCTCGGCCGCCGCGTCGCCGAGCTGGTCGCCAAGGTGAGCCGTTGAACGCGCCGTCCCCCGGCGCGCGCACCCGCGCGGACTGGGCGCTGCTGGCCGCGCTGATCGCGCTGACCGCGCTGTTCTGCGTCTGGTACGTGCTGCCGCGGCAGCACCTGCTGGCCGGGCTGAGCGTGTTCGTGGCGCCGCCCGCCCTGCTCGCGGTCGGCGTGGCCCTGCGCAGCCGGCTGGCGGCGTATTGGGCCGGGGTGATCGCGCTGTTCTGGTTCTGCCACGGGGTGATGCTGGCCTGGTCGTCGCCGGCCGAGCGCGGCTACGCCTGGATCGAGTTGGTGCTGGCGTTGGTGGTGATCTTTGCGGCCAACCTAGCCGGCGTAAAAGCGCGCTTCGCCAAGAAACCCGGCAACGACCAGCCCCCACCCGCGCACTAACCGCCCCCACCGACCCAGCCGTCCTACGCCCCCATACCCCCACGCACGGCCAACACCCCCCAAACCGTTCACCTCCCGCACCGAATCCGAATCCCGGTCGCCGTGCCGCCAGGCCTATACTTCCGGCCTCCCCAGACACACGCGAACCTTCTCCAGATGGACCAGCTCTGCATCGTCACCACCGGCGGCACGATCGACAAGATCTACTTCGACGACAAGTCGGACTACCAGATCGGCGAACCGCAGATCGGCCGGATCCTGGAAGAACTCGGCGTGGCGTTCCGCTACAGCGTCATTCCGATCATCCGCAAGGATTCGCTGCACATCACCGCCAGCGATCGCGAACTGATCCGCGCCGCCATCGCCGCGCAGGAAGCGCAGCACGTGCTGGTGACCCACGGCACCGACAGCATGGTCGAAACCGCCAAGGTGCTGGCGACGATTCCCGGCAAGACCATCGTCCTCACCGGCGCGCTCAATCCCGCGCGTTTCCGCGGTTCGGACGCGGAGTTCAACATCGGCACCGCGGTCGGCGCGGTGCAATCGCTGCCGACCGGCGTCTACATCGCCATGAACGGGCGCATCTGGGATCCGGCCAAAGTGCGCAAGAACGTCGAAGCCAATCGTTTCGAAGCGGTCTGAACCGCGCCCGGCGCACGCCGCCGGGCAACCGCCGCACTCGGCAAACCCGTCCGCGCCGGCATCGGCGCGGCCCGGCGCCCGACCCAGGTTCGCCAACTCGGTCGCGTATTTGAGCGCACACTGATTGTGGATTCGGCCTTTGCTGCGACCCACGATCGATTAGCATCGACGGCCTGTCCCATCGCTGCGGTGATCTACATGCGTCGACTCGTTCCGGCCCTGACGGTGTCAGCCCTGGCTTTGTGCGTTCTGGCGGCTTGCCAGAAGCCGGCCGAACCCACCGCGCAGGCCGCTCCGGCCCAGGCCGATACCGGCAAGGCGCCCGCCGCTCAGCCCGTCGCGGCCGCGCCCAACCCGCTGGAACCGCCCGAGCGGGTGCTGCGCAACGACGCGATCGGTTACGACGGCTTCAACGGCAGCACCGAGGCCGGCACGGTCAGCGCCAAGTTCGGCGCCGATGCCGCGTCGGTGCGCGGCGCCTGGAACGGCGAGATGAAGGACAACAACAGCCAGCGCCCCGACGCCAAGTGCTATCTGCTGTACCCGGTGCGCGGCGCGATCACCCACCAGTACGGCTTCTTGATGGGCGGCGACGGCCTGACCGGCATCGACGTCTACGATCCCAAGGCGCTGGCGCCCGGCGGCGGCCGCATCGGCATGAGCATCGATGAGATCAACAAGGCCTACGCCGGCCAGATCAAGCAAGTGCCCAACCCCAGCTTCGAAGGCGCCGCGTTCCTGCAAGTGTCCCCGCCCGACGGCAAGGACACCCAGCTGACCTTCGAGACCGACGCGCTCGGCACGGTCACCAACTGGCGCATCGCCAAGCGCAACGCGCTGGAAGCCAACGAGAGCTGCACGCGCTGAGGCGCGCGCTCGGCCGCAAACCGATTCGCCCCGGCCGCGGCCGGGGCGAATCGTCAAGCCCGCGCGGCGATCAGAACGTGATGCTCCAACTGTCGATCTTGCCGACATCGCCGTTGCCGTTGTCGTTGACCCGCAGCTTCCATGTGCCGTTCAAGCCCTTGCCGGACAGATCGAAGACGAAATCGCCGACGACATGATCGGCGCTGCCGCCGGTGCGGTCGTGGATCTTGTGAAGCGAGCCGTCCGGCGCGACCAGATCGACTTTCAGCTCGCCCTTGTAGGTGTGCTGGATGTTCACCGACACCCGCGTCGTCGCCGACGCGTTGCCGCTGCGTCCGCTCACCGAGATCGGGCTGTCGACCGTGGCGTTGTCCTTGATCGCGTAGTCGGCGCCGTTGCTGTAGGTCTGCGCGCCGGTGCCAGGGCCGGGGCCCGGACCCGTCGCGGTGCCCGAGGTCTTGCCCAGCTCGCCGAGGAACGCCAATCCCAGCTTGGCGAACGGCAGGCTGTTCTTGGCCGAGTTGCCCAGGTTCGCCAAGGTGTCGTCGGGCGTATGGATCTTGGGGAAAAAACCGCCTTCGAAATACATCGCCGCGGGGAAACCCGCCGTCGTCCACGATGAGTGGTCCGAGCAGCCGTAGTTGCAGGTATAGCTGCCCAGGCGCAGGCCGCTGCCGGCCAGATACGTATCGAACAACCGGGTCAGCATCTGCTTGAGCGACTCGTTGGAATTGTCGTTGATGATGCGGATGTCCGGATCGCCGCCGGCGCGGTAGTTGGTCATATCCAGTTGCAGCACGCCGACCACGTTGACGCCGCGCTGGCGGTAATCGTTGGCGATGGTGTTGGAACCGCCCAGGCCGATCTCCTCGGCCGCATAGCCCATGAACTTGATCGTGCGCTTGGGCTTGTAGCCGCTGGCCATGGCCACGCGCAGCACTTCGGTCAGCGTCGCCACGCCCGAGGCGTCGTCGTCGGCGCCCGGCGCCTGCATCGCGTCGCCGGCGTTTTTCTGGCTGGTATTGATCGAATCCAGATGCGCGCCCAGCACCACCACTTCATCGGCCAGCTCGTTGCCTTTCAGCGTCAGCACCACCGAGTGTTGCTTGCCGCAGATTTTGGCGGCGGTGCACGGCACCAGTTCGGCGCTGACATCGCTGCGGCCGGCGGCGATTTCCAGCCAGCGATCGCGCAGCCAGGACGAGGCGGCCACGCCCTGGCTGGAATGCGCGCTGCGGTTGGCCCAGTTGGTCGACAGCGAATGGATGGTGCCGCGGATGTTGGCCTCGCTGACTTGCGGCAGCCACGGGTTGACCGTGGCCTGATTGTCGAGCGTGTAGGCGACCGCATTGGCCGTGATCGCCTGCGCGCTCAGATCGTTGCGCACGAAGGCTTCGGCCTGTTCGCGGGTGCGGAAGGCGAAATAACCGCCGCAGCGCTTCTCCAACTCGTGCACGTGCCGGGTCACGTCGTTCAACTGATGGGCCTTCAACTCCGAGACCACCAGCGGCACGCCGGCCGGATTGATCAGCGCCGAAGCCTTTCCGGCCAGTGTCTTCACCCCCTCATCGTAGGTTTTGCGCGAGGTGACGATGTAGACCGGTGCGAGCGGGTCGGTATCGGCGTTGGCCGGCGTCGCTTGAGCGCGGTCGGCGACTTGCGCATGGGCCGCGCCGGTAGCGGACAGCGCCGACAAAAGCGCCAGCGACAATAAACCCTTGGAGACAGAACGTATTTTCACGATAAAGACCCTGAGCGAAGACACCGGCGCGCGCCAGTGCGATGAGTGGCCCGCATGCGCGCATGCTTGCGGCGGAGATGCAACGGATCATCGCGACCGCGACACTCGGGTCTGCATTGGCGATGTCCGCGCGCTCATCACGCTAAAGGTTTCAAACGCTGCGCCGATACCCTACATCGCGCCGTTCGCGTCGATCCAATCGTGATTACGGTCAAACATATCGACGCCCGCCGCAAACATCTGCGCTATCGCACTTTATCTGCGTAAAAAACGCTTATCGACCGCTATCGCAAGGCAAGCCGCTCGCGAAATCCGCTTGTCGCGAGCGATCAGAATCCACTCCGCACCGGCTTTCAAAGAAAAAACCCCGGCCGAAGCCGGGGTCGGGATCGAAGCGAAAAACCGCTCGATCAGAAGGTGATGCTCCAGGTATCGATGCGGCCGACATCGTTGCTGGCGTTGTCGTTGACCAGCAGCTTCCAGGTGCCGTTGAGCGGTTCGCTCGACAGATTGAAGCTGAAGCTGCCGCTGACGTTGTCGGCGCTGCCGCCGGTGCGGTTGTGGATGTTGTAGAGCGAACCGTCCGGCGCCACCAGGTCGACCTTCAGATCGCCTTTGTAGGTGTGGACGATATTGACCGACACGCTGGCGTTGCTGGGCGCGTTGCCGGTGCGGCCGGACACGGTGATCGGGCTGTCGACGGTGGCGTTGTCGTTGATCGCCACGTCGGTGCCGTTGGTATAGGTCTGGGTGCCGGGACCCGGCCCCGGGCCGCTGCCGGCGGTCTTGCCCAGTTCGCCGAGGAAGGCCAGACCGAGCTTGGCGAACGGCACGCTGTTGGTCGCCGAGTTGCCCATGTTCGACAACTTGTCGTTGGGCGTGTGGATCGAATTGAAGTAACCGCCGCCGCTGCTGCCGCCTTCGAAGTAGATCGCCGCCGGGAAACCCGCCGAGGTCCACGACGCGTGATCGGAGCAACCGTAACCGCAGGTGTAGCTGCCGACGGTGCCGCCGAGGTAGGTGGTGTACAACTCGCGCATGAACTGTTGCAGGCTCGAGTTGGAGTAGTCGCTGACCAGACGTACGTCGGGCGCGCCGCTGGCGCGGTAGTTGGTCATGTCCAGCTGCAACACGCCGACCACGTTGACGCCGCGGTTCTGGAAGTCGGTGGCGATCGCCTTGGAACCGCGCAGACCCACTTCCTCGGCGGCGTAACCCATGAACTTGATCGTGCGCTTGGGCTTGTAGCCGCTGGCCAGGGCCACGCGCAGCACTTCGGTCAGGGTGGCGATGCCGGAGGCGTCGTCGTCGGCGCCGGGCGCATTCATCGCATCGCCGCTGCCGGTGCTGGAGATCGAGTCCAGATGTCCGCCGAGCACCACCACTTCGTTGGGCAGTTCGCTGCCCTGGATGGTCAGAATCACCGACGGCTGGGTCGAGCAGTTGGTGCAGCCGGTGTAGAGCTCGGCGCTGACGTCGCTGCGGCCGTTGCCCAGCGCCAACCAGGTGTCGCGGATCCAGGTGGCCGAGGTGCGGCCATGGGTGGAGGCGTAATAGCGGTTCGGATACTGGATGGACAGATGATTGATGGTGCCGCGGATGTTGGCTTCGGCGACCTGACTCAACCACGGCGTCACCGTGGCCTGGTTGTCGATGGTGTACGTGGCGAACTTGGCCTCGATGGCCTGGCGGCTGCGATCGGCGCGCACGAACGCCTCGGCCTCGGCGCGGCTGTCGAAAGCGAAGAAACCGCCGCAACGCTTTTCCTTCTCGTGCACTTGCAGGGTCACGTCGGGCAGCTGATGGGTTTTCAGCTCGGCGATCACCAGCGGACTGCCGACCGCGTTGGCCAGGCCGGTGGCGTTCTTGGCCAAGGTTTTCACGCCCGCGTCGAAGGTCTGACGCGAGGTCACGATGTAGACGGGCTTGAACGGATCGTCGGTCGCGTCGGCCGGGCGCGCATGGTCGTGGCCATGGCTTTGTGCGAACGCGGGCGATACGGCGGCGGCCAGCGCAAGGGCGAGCAAGGCGGGGACGAGCTTCACAGTCGAGGAGGCGGAATACGGGTTCACGAGAGGCGCTCCTGGTTCGGCGTCTGCGGCGGATGCTCCGGCATCGGCATGAAGACGCGGGCTATGGGAACGGCGAACGCGGCATGCGCACGCCGGCTGCATTGCTGATGATGAAAGCGGCGCCGCCATGTGCGGGGGAAAACGATCCGGTGCGCCCGGTATTCGACCCTAAGCGTGCGATACGGCACCGAACAAGCGACAACCGGTGCGAGCGCACATTCGCGTTCGTGACTGGAGTCATGCAACGAAACAGTAAACGATTACCGCATGCGCCGCCCTGTCCAATGCGCGCAAAACCGCGCGGAAAACCCGGATTTTTCAGGGTTTCGCCAATGGAAACAGAAACGCGATTGAGCGCGCCTGGCGTCGCTCGAACCGCGATGGCGTTCCATGAGCGAAGTCACATCGATTGCGAGCAACCAGTGCGACGCCGGCGCACGGTGCTATCGATGGCAGCCGCATCGGAGCCCCGACGCGCATCGAATCTATCGCTGTCACGCTGTATTTGCTGCGAGCGGCAATCCCAACCGAAGTCGGGATTGCCGCAGCGCTTGCGGCCTCCGATCAGGCCGCGGACGGCAATGCAATCCGCGTACGCCGCCGCACGAGATCCATATCAGCGAGCGGCTCCGCCGCCAACGGTGAACCGCACCGCATTCGGCGTACCCGGCTTGCCCGAGGCGTCGGTGCCCTGCACGTAGACGATGTGCACGCCAGGGCTCAAACCGGTGGTGGAAATACTGCCGGACACATTCTCGTTGCTGCTGTTGAAGCTTCCGTCGCTGGCACTGAGCGCGATCGGCACCGCACCGCTCGCCCACGGCGGCGCGTCCAGGTAGGCGCGCGCGGAGGCGATGTTCTGCACCGGCTCGGTACCGTTGTTCTGCTGGAACAGGCTGTCGTTGATATTGGCGGTGATCGTCACCGGCGTTCCCGCCGGCACCGTGGCCGAGGACACGTTGACCGCGGTGGTGTCCGGCCCGCTGGGCAGCGTGTACGGCGCCCACAAGCTGCGCGCGACGTAGCGCAAGGTCTTGAGGTTCTTCGGCAGCGTGGTGCCGGTGAAGCTGTTGCAGTTTTCGAAGAAGCTCCCGCCCAGTTCGAACGCATAAGCCGGCACGCCGAGCAGACCGTAGAACGTATCGAGCGTGGTGCCGTCGGTGGCGTACAGAGCGGCGGATCGCTGCGGCTTGTAGTTGTTGAAATAGGCCATGCGCCGGCCCAGCGTCTGCAATGCCGCGTTGTTGGGCGCCAGACTGGAGGTATCGCCCCAGGGCCACAGCACCAGATCGGCGGCGCTGTGGATGTCGATGAATACGCCTTGGTAATCGGTGGGCGCCGCGCCGGTGAGGTCGTCGCTGCGGCGATCGGGGAAGATGCCGCCGCTGTAGACGCCGTTGCTGCCGCGGGTGCCGGCGACCAGGCGCATCAGGTTCTGGGTTTCCGGATCGGAGGTCGGCGTCGGCCCGCGGTAGGTTTCCGCGCACCGGTTGCCGCTGGAGCCGCCTGCCGCGGAGTTCCAGTGGAACGGGAAATTTCGGTTGAGATCGGTGCCGTAACTGCTGGCGCTGCAGCTGCCGCCGTTGCTGTTGTTGACATTCTTGCGCCACGAGGCGCCCGCCTCGGCTTTCTTGCGGCCGTCGGGATTGGCTTGCAGGATCAGTTGGAAGGCGAAGTTGTCGAGCAACCAGGTCGCTTCGGCGTCGGTGCCGTAGCCGTTGACCAGCCCTTCGGCGAAGCGCGTGACCAACTCGGCGGGCGCGTACTCGCGCGCGTGGATCGAACCGAACAGCACCAGTGTCGGCTTGTTCGGCAAAGCGACGTCGGTGGCGGTGTTGCTGATGCGCAGCGCGCGCATGTCGTAGCCGGTGGCGGGATTGCGGGTCTTCTGCCAGGTCGGGCCGATGTTGACGATGCGCGCCAGGTTCGGCTTGCTCTGGGCCAGCTGGTCCATGGTCGTGTAGGTTTCTTCGACCGTGCGGAAGCAACTGAAACCGGGAATGCTCTTGGCCCCGCGCAAGGACCCTTGCAGCGAGGTCTGCAGCCGCTGCAGCTGATCGGTGGCGTCTTGATCGACGCGATAGTCGAAGCCGGCATTGCGCAGCGCGGTGAGATCTTCCGGCATGGCTTCGACTTTCACCGTCTTGGATTCGCGGTCGACGATCAAGTGCTGGAAGCGCGAAGCCAGACGTTGCAGTTGCGCGGGGTTGTCGTAATGGGCGGTAACGAATACCGGAAGATCGGCGGCGGCGGCGCTGACGGACAACGCCAGCAGCAGCGGCAGAGCGGCATGTTGGAAGCGCATGGGAGGTTCTCCGAGGTATCGAGAAGATTCAGGAGCACACGAACGCGTGCCGGAACCTATGATCCAAACCGATTGCCGGCGCCGGTAACCCTTCGATCGCGCTAGCGGAGCGCTTTCGTGACGCACACCAGTAACTCGAAGCTTTCGTACGCGTCCGAAGGTCCGCGGCCAACGCATGTCGCAGCCAACGCGCCGACCCGGATGCCCGACTCGCTTGCATCGCCCTACCCCACCCGCACCGCCACCAACGGCGCCGCGACCGATAAAGGCCGCGGCGCCGTTCGACTACCGCCTATCGATCAGAACGTGATGCTCCAGCTGTCGATGCGGCCAGTGTCGCTGTTCTGGTTGTCGTTCACCCGCAGCTTCCAGGTACCGTTGAGCGGCTCGCTCGACAGGTTCTTGTTGAAGGTGCCGATGACGTTGTCGGCGCTGCCGCCGGTGCGGTTGTGGATGTTGTAGACGGTCCCGTCCGGCGCCACCAGATCGACCTTAATGTCGCTCTTGTAGGTGTGGTAGATCGTCACCTGCACCGGCGTGCTGGCGCCGCCGTTGCCGGTGCGGCCGGACACCACGATCGAGCTCTCCACCGTGGCGTTGTCGACGATGGCCACGTCGGTGTCGTTGGTGTAGGTCTGGGTGCCGCCGGGGCTGCTGACGGTGACCGATGCGCTCTTGGTGTGGGTGGCGCCGTCGTCGTCGGTGACGGTCAGGCTGACGGTGTAGGTGCCCGCCGCGCTGTAGGTCTTGGACGGATTGGCCGCGGTCGAGGTGGTGCCGTCGCCGAAGTTCCAGCTGCGCGAGGCGATGCTGCCGTCGCTGTCGGTGGAGGTGTCGGTGAAGTTCACCGTCAGCCCGCTCGCGCTGGAGGTGAAGTTCGCCACCGGTGGATTGTTGCCCGGGCCGCTGCCGCTGACGGTGAAGCGCACCGCGTTCGGCGTGCCCGGCTTGCCCGAGGCGTCGGTGCCTTGCACGTAAACGGTATGCACGCCCTGGGCGAGCCCGGTGGTGGAGATGCTGCCGGTGACGTTTTCGTTGCTGCTGTTGAAGCTGCCGTCGCTGGCGCTCAGCGCGATCGGCGTGGCCCCGCTCGCCCACGGCGGCGCATCGAGGTAGGCGCGCGCGGAAGCGATGTTCTGCACCGGCTCGGTGCCGTTGCTCTGATTGAACAGACTGTCGTTGACGTTGGCGGTGATCGTCACCGGCGTTCCCGCCGGCACCGTCGCCGACGACACGTTGACCACGGTGGTGTCCGGTCCGCTGGGCAGCGTGTACGGCGCCCACAGGCTGCGCGCGACATAGCGCAGGGTCTTGAGGTTGTTGGGCAAGGTGGTGCCGGTGAAGCTGCTGCAGCTTTCGAAGAAGCTGCCGCCCAGTTCGATCGTATAACCCGGCACGCCGAGCAGACCGTACATGGTGTCGTCGGTGGTGCCGTCGGTGCCGTACAGCTCGTTGGACTGCTGCGGGCGATAGCCGTTGAAATAGGCCATGCGCCGGCCGAAGGTCTGCAACGCGCTGCTGTTCGGCGCCGGGCTGTTGGTGTCGCCCCACGACCACAGCACCAGGTCGGCGGCGCTGTGGATGTCGATGAAGACGCCTTGGTAGTCGGTCGGCGCGGGCGTGGTGACGTCGTCGCTGCGGCGGTCGGGGAAGATGCCGCCGGTGTAGACGCCGTTGCTGCCGCGGGTGCCGGCGACCAGACGCATCAGGTTCTGGGTTTCCGGATCGGAGCTAGGCGTCGGCCCGCGATAGGTTTCGACGCATTGATTGCCGCTGGAGCCGCCGGACACGGTGTTCCAGTGATAGGGGAAATTGCGGTTGAGGTCGGTGCCGTAGCTGCTGGCGCTGCAGTTGCCGCCGTTGCTGTTGTTGACGTTCTTGCGCCACGACGCGCCGGCCTCGGCCTTCTTGCGGCCGTCGGGATTGGCCTGCAGCACCAGTTGGAAGGCGAAGTTGTCGAGCAGCCAGGTGGCTTCGGCGTCGGTACCGTAGCCGTTGACCAGCCCTTCGGCGAAACGGGTCACCAGTTCCGCCGGCGCGTATTCGCGCGCGTGGATCGAGCCGAACAGCACCAGGGTGGGCTTGTTCGGCAAGGCGCTGTCGGTGGCGGTGTTGCTGATGCGCAGCACGCGCATGTCGTAACCGGTGCCCGAACTCTGGGTCTTCTGCCAGGTCGGCCCGATGTTGGTGATGCGCGCCAGATTGGGCTTGCTCTGCACCAGTTGGTCCATGGTCGCGTAGGTTTCTTCGACCGTGCGGAAGCAGCTGAAGCCGGGAATGCTCTTGACCCCGTTCAAGGAGCCTTGCAGCGCGGTCTGCAGACGTTGCAGGCGCGCGGTGGATTCCTGATCGATTTCGTACTTGAATCCGGCATCGGTCAGCGCGGTCAGATCCTCGGGCATCGCCTCCACGCGCACGGTCTTGGCGGCGCGGTCGACGTTCAAATGCTGGAAGCGCGATGCGATGCGTTGCAACTGGGCTTTGTTCTCGTACTTGGCGGTGACGAACACGGGCAGATCATCGGCGGCGGCGGCGCTGGCGGACATCGCCAGCAGCAGCGGCAACGCGGCGTGGTGAAAGCGCATTGAAAGACTCTCCATGAACCGGTGCGGTGGGCAGCGACGCGGGGGCGTGCTTGCGGTCATGCTGCGGATCGCCATGAACCGCTGACAAGCGCCGCGTGGCGCTTAAATGGTGTGCTTTCGTGATGTCGACAACAGAACGGAATTGTCGCGGCGATAGTGGGATTTCGGTGGCGGAAATAGGTGTGGCTGAGCGGGGTGATGGCTGCGATGTGCGAGGCATCCGATGCAGAGACGACGTTTAAGAAGCCGCGCCGATGCTTATGAAGTCTTGATCCGCGCCGTGCCTGGAATGAAGACAGGCAGGTTCTGCGGAGCGCTCCACAAATCGTCGTAGCCGCTGAGTCGGATATCTAGAGACTTCAGAGTCGTGTCGCGGTAAGGCGCTGGATTCCCGCGTTCGCGGGAATGACGTCCTGCGGGTATCGCGGCGACTGCCTCCAGTCGTCATCCCCGCGAAGGCGGGGATCCAGAGACTTCAGAGCCGTGTCGCGATACAGCCCTGGATCCCCGCCTTCGCGGGGATGACGGCATGCAGGCGTCGCGGAGCACCGATCGGCATGAAGCTGCTTCCGAACCGGCGCGAACAACCACCATCGCGTGCACGAACGACCCCAGGAAAAACGCCGCGGCCCGAAGGCCGCGGCGTGGTATCGCTCAACACATTCCAATCAGAACGTGATGCTCCACTTGTCGATGCGGCCGGTGTCGGCGTTCGCATTGTCGTTCACGCGCAGCTTCCAGGTGCCGTTGAGCGGTTCGCTCGACAGGTTCTTGTTGAAGGTGCCGATGACGTTGTCGGCGCTGCCGCCGGTGCGGTTGTGGATGTTGTAGACCGTGCCGTCCGGAGCCACCAGGTCCACCTTCAGATCGCTCTTGTAGGTGTGGTAGATGGTGACCTGGATCGGCGTGGTCGCCGAGCCGTTGCCGGTGCGGCCGGACACCACGATCGGGCTTTCCACCGTGGCCATGTCGGTGATCGCCACGTCGGTATCGTTGGTGTAGGTCTGCGAGCCCGGACCGCCGGACACCGTGACCGAGCCGGTCTTGGTGTTGGGGGCGCCATCGTCGTCGGTGACGGTCAGCTTGACGGTGTAGGTGCCGGCGGCGCTGTAGGTCTTGGACGGGTTGGTCGCGGTCGAGGTGGTGCCGTCGCCGAAGTCCCAGCTACGCGAGGCGATGGTGCCGTCGGTGTCGGTGGAGGTGTCGGTGAAGGTCGCGGTCAGGCCGTTGGTGGTCGAGGTGAAGTTCGCCACCGGCGGAGTGTTGGGCGTGCCGCCGCCCGAATCCAGGCCGTCGATGAACTGCGCGCCGGTGTTGGCCGGATCGAGCCAGTCGCTCAGACGCGAAGCCGCCGCGCCGCCGCCGGTCCACGAGGTGAACACGCGGCCGTACTGGTCGCTGCGGTTGGTGCCGGTGGCGCTGCAGCTCGACGGGCCGCCGTGCAACTGGCCGAGCACGCGCTTTTCAGGGCTGTAGATCGGCGAACCGGACGAACCCGGCTCGGTCACGCCGCCGCTGGGCTGCCACTGCACGTTCAAGTGCGTGGTGCCGGCGCCGCCGCCCCAAGCCACGAACGAGGTCGGGCTGGTCGAGTTGCTGATGCGCTTCTCGGCCACGTTGGGGTGATGGATCGCGATGGCGCCCGGATAGTTCTGATCGCGGCGGTCCCAACCGGCCCAGAACAGATTGAACGCGGGATTGGCGGCGGTGTTGAGTTCCAGCAAGGTGAAGTCGGACGTCGCGTAAGTGGCCTTGACCGTCGAACCGGTCTGGCTCTGCGACATCGAACCGTCGCCGTTGGCGCCGCTGGCCGGCGTATTGGGCGCGCGGCAGGTCGAGTTCTGATAGTTCCAGTACACCACGATGCTGGCCGCGGTCGAGGCCGTGCCCATGCCGCAGTGGTGCGCGGTCAGGAAGTACATCTTGCGGTCGTTGGCGGTGTTGTTGACCAGCGAGCCGGTGCAGGCCAGCGAGCCGTTCTTGGAGTACGCGGCCACCGAACGGATGATGTCGCGACGGCCGTCGCCTTCGGGGCAGACCACGTCGATGTTGCAGCTGCCCGACACGCCCTTCTCGCCCGATTCGGCGGCCAGGCGGCGCGCCAGCGGGCCGAAGCCGACGTAGTCGTGGTTGACCTTGGTCAGGTGCAGCTTCAACTCGCCCATCTTGGCGCGCGGAACCACCACTTCGATCACCGCTTCCTGGCCCGGCACTACCGCCGTCCACAGCTGGCCCTGAGCGTTGTTTTCGCGCGCGGTGTATTGGTTGATCAGCGCGCGGTCGCCGCCGGCGGTCTGGGTGGCCGGATAGACCAGCAGGCGTCCGCCTTCGGGCATGTGGTACTGGGTGAAACCGAAGTTCAGCGACAGCGCCTTCTCCGAACGGATGCGCTGGCGCCAGATCACGTTGTCGGCGTCCAGGTCTTCCCACACGCCGGAATTCAGCGGGGTCATGTCGACCGTCATCGGGAACGCGAAGCGCGGGATATCGCCGCGCTTGTCGCGCTGGCGATCCTCGGCCTTCAGCTTGGCCACATCGACCGCGGGCATCGCCCGCAGCGCGATCTTGTCCACGCTGGAAAGATTTTGATGATCGAAAGCCGCCGGGCGCGAGGCCGGCGCGGCGAGTGCGGCGCTGATCGAGAGTCCGAGCAACAGCAAAGAACCACAAATGCGTTTCATTGAGTCTCTCCGTCCGTGATTAGAGGCATGACCCAACGCCCGGCAGGGCCGGTGCTGGATGGCGATGACGTCGGGTCAGGCGGTGGGAACTGGATGCTCCAGCGTTTAGTGCAGGCGTTGCCGCATGCTTCCCCCTCAGCGTGCGTTTGCAGCTACCACGCGCGGCGCAGGCCGCATCGAACGATGTTTTCTGCGCCACGCCGAGACTTTGCGACAGCGCCGTCGCGCACAACAAGACGCAAATATCCTCAATCGACATCGCATCCGTGCATCGCGTCACGCATACGCACAAGATTTGTTTCGATTGAAATCGGTGTCCTAAACGGGAAATTCAAACTGCGACCGCGCGCGAATTCAGAATGCGTTGCAGCGCACGATGAGGGGGAACTTGTGGGTAGGGTGATTCGGTTGCGGCTGTCTGCGGGGCGGTCGCGGCGATGGATTCGGCGCGGTTTGCGGGGCGCTGACGCGATGCTGCGGCGCACTAAGACTGTCCGATGGGCGTATTGGGATCGTCCGACAAAGGCGCACTACCTGCCGAGACCATCGGCGCTGCGCCGCGCTAAAAAACCCAAACAACCGCGCCCTCCCCCACTCACCGTCATTCCGGCGAAAGCCGGAACCCATTTTGATTTTGCTCTCACCGCACCGGACCTGCGCCTGGTCGGTGCCGCCAGCATTCGCTCTGAATTGAAGCGTCGCTTTTGGCATGCGAACACGGACGTTCCTGGAATCCATCGATATCGCGCTTTCCCGCGGCAAGCATGAAGCGCATGCGCAACCGTTGCATCCGAACCTTCTGGAGCAAGAGCAAAATGGGTTCCGGCTTTCGCCGGAATGACGGTGAAGTGGATTGCGCGGATCTTGGATGAGTTCCAGCAGCGAGACCTTCGCGGAGGTACGCGCGAATCTGATCGCGCGATTTCCTTCGCCCCCAGAACGCAACCAAAAGAAAACCCCGGCCAAGGCCGGGGCTTTCTCGTTACGTATCGAACTCCATGGCGCGCCGACACGCGACGCGCCACAAGCGCGATCAGAACGTGATGCTCCACTTATCGATCTTGCCCACATCGCTGGTCTGGTTGTCGTTGACGCGCAGCTTCCAGGTCCCGTTGAGCGCCTCGCTCGACAGGTTCTTGGTGTAGGTCTGATTGATGTTGTCGGCGCTGCCGCCGGTGCGGTTGTGCAGGTTGTAGACCGTGCCGTCCGGCGCGACCAGATCGACCTTCAGATCGCTGCGGTAGGTGTGCACGATGTTGACCGCGATCGGCGTGCTGCTCGGCGCGTTGCCGCTGCGGCCGGACACCACGATCGAGCTTTCCACCGTGGCGTTGTCGCGGATCGCCACATCGGTGTCGTTGCTGTAGGTCTGCGGGCCGCTCGGGCTGGACACGGTGACCGAGGCGGTCTTGGTGTTGGTGGCGCCTTTGTCGTCGGTAACGGTCAGGGTGACGGTGTAGGTGCCCGCCGCGCTGTAGGTCTTGGTCGGGCTGGTCGCGGTCGAGGTGGTGCCGTCGCCGAAGTTCCAGCTGCGCGAGGCGATGCTGCCGTCGCTGTCGCTGGAGCTGTCGGTGAAGGTAACCGTCAAGCCGCTGGCGCTGGAGCTGAAGTTCGCCACCGGCGGGTTGTTGACCGGGTTGCCGCCGCCGGAATCCAGGCCGTCGATGAACTGCGAGCCGGTGCCGGAAGCGTCGAGCCAATCGCTCAGGCGCGTCGCCGAGGTGCCGCCGCCGGTCCAGGACGTGTAGATGCGACCGTACCAGTCGGTGCGGTTTTCGCCGGTCGCGCTGCAGGTCGACCAGCCGCCGTACAACTGGCCGATCACGCGGCGTTCCGGGCTGTACAGCGGCGAGCCGGAGGATCCGCCCTCGGTGACGCCGCCGGTCGGGAACCAGGCCACGCGGAAGGCGTAGGTGCCGGTGGTGTCTTGTTCGAATCCGCGGTAGGTGGTGCCGCCGTCGCTCAGGCTGATGCGCTTTTCGGCCACGCGCGGATGGTGGATCGCGATCGCGCTGGTGTAGTTGCCGTCGCGGCGGTCCCAGCCGGCCCAGAACAGGTTATAGGCCGGGTTGGCCGCGGTGGTGAGTTCGAGCAGGGTGAAATCGGAAGCGGCGTTGGTCGCGCGCAGGGTCGCGCCGGTTTGCGACTGAGCGAGCGAGCCGTCGCCGTTGGCGCCGCTGGCCGCGGTGTTGGGCGCGCGGCAGGTCGAGTTCTGGTAGTTCCAGTACACGACCATCGAGTTGTTGACCGCCGCGGTGGTCATGCCGCAATGGTTGGCGGTGAGGAAGTACATCTTCTTGTCGTTGGCGGTGTTGTTGACCAACGAGCCGGTGCACCACATCGTGCCCTGCTTGGAGTACGCCGCGACCGAACGGATGATGTCGCGGTAGTTGTTGCCTTCCGGGCAGGCCACGTCGATGTTGCAGCTCGCCGACACGCCCTTGGTCTGGTCCTTGGCCGCGTTGCGCGCCAGTTCGCCGAAGCCGACGTAGTCGTGGTTGACCTTGGCCAGGTGCAGCTTGAGCTCGCCGGCCTTGGCCCGCGGCACGATCACTTCGATCACCGCCTCGTCGCTCACCACCACCGGCGTCCACAACTCGCCGCGGGCGTTGTTGTCGGCCGCGGTGAAGCTGCGCACGCGGTCGGCGCTCTTGGCCGGGGTCTGATCGGCCGGATAGATCAGCATGCGGCCGCCCTGCGGCAGCTTGAACTGGTCGAAATGGAAGTTCAGCGACAGCGCGTCCTTGGATTCGATGCGCGTGCGCCAGACCAGGTGGTCGGCGTCGAGTTCTTCCCAGGTGCCGCTGTTGAGGGTATCGATGTCGACCGGCAGCGCGGTGGCGAAGCGGGGAATCTCGCGGCGCTCTTCGCGCTTGCGGTCTTCGGCGCGCAGCTTGGCCACGTCGACCGCCGGCATGCTGCGCAGGGCGATGTTGTCGACGCGCGAGATGCGCGTGTTGTCGAACGCGGCCGGACGCAGCGCGGGGCCGGCGATCGCGGTGCCGATGGACAGGGCGAGCACGCCCAGGGTGAGGGTCAATCGTTTCATGGGGTTTCGATCCTTAAGTGATTAAGACGATGAAATGGCATGAGACGGCGGGGCGTCGCGTAAGCGCGGGGGAACGGTGTGCAGCGATGCGTTACGCGATGAAACCGGCGCGCGGCCTCGCGCGCCGGGTACTTCGGGCTGCGTGAGTCGCGTGGCTTAGAAGGTGATGCTCCAGGTGTCGATCTTGCCGACGTCCTGCGATGCGCGATCGGCGGCGCGCAGCTTCCAGGTGCCGTTGAGCGCTTCGCTCGACAGGTCCTTGCTGAAGCTGCCGCTGACGTTGTCGGCGCTGCCGCCGCCGCGGTTGTGGAGGTTGTAGACCGAACCGTCCGGCGCGATCAGGTCGACGATCAGATCGCCCTTGTACGGGTGGACGATATTCACCGAGATGCTGGTGTTGCTCGGCGCGTTGCCGCTGCGCCCCGACACCACGATGCTGCTGCTGACGCCGGTGGCGTTGTTGTCGGGAATGTTGACGTCGGTGCCGTTGGTGTAGGTCTGCGCGCCGCCCGGAGAGGTGACCGTGACCGAGCCGGTCTTGGTGTTGGTGGTGCCGTCGTTGTCGGTGACGGTCAGGGTGACGGTGTAGGTGCCCGCCGCGCTGTAGGTCTTGGACGGATTGGTCGCGGTGGAGGTGGTGCCGTCGCCGAAGTTCCAGCTGCGCGAGACGATGCTGCCGTTGCTGTCGGTGGAGGTATCGGTGAAGGCCACGGTCAGGCCGTTGGCGCTGGAGGTGAAATTCGCCACCGGCACGCCGCCGCCGCTGGAACCCGAATCCACGCCGTCGATGAACTGCGCGCCGGTGCCGGCCGCATCGAGCCAATCGCTCAGACGCGAGGCCGCGGTGCCGCCGCCGGTCCAGGAGGTGAATACGCGACCGTAATAGTCGCTACGGTCGGGACCGGTCGCCGAGCAGGTCGACGGGCCGCCGTGCAGTTGGCCGAGCACGCGCTTATCGGGGCTGTAGATCGGCGAACCCGAGGAACCGCGCTCGGTGATGCCGCCGTTGGCCTGCCAGAACACGTGCAAGTGGCTGGTGCCGGCGCCACCGCCGTAGCCGCTGATCTGAGTGGCGGTGGTCGAGTGGCTGATGCGCTTCTCGGCGACGTTGGGATGGTGGATCGCGGTCGCGCCCGAGTAGTTTTGATCGCGGCGGTCCCAACCGGCCCAGAACAGGTTGTAGGCCGGATTGGCCGCGGTGTTGAGTTCCAGCAGGGTGAAGTCGGAAGCGGCGCTGGTGGCGCGCAGCACCGCACCGGTCTGGGACTGATTCAACGGGCCGTCGCCGTTGGCGCCGCTGGACGCCGAACCCGGCGCGCGGCAGGTCGAATTCTGATAATTCCAGTACACCACCATGCTCGAAGCCGCCGCGGCGGTGGTCATGCCGCAATGGTGCGCGGTGAGGAAATACATCTTCTTGTCGTTGGCGGTGTTGTTGACCAACGAGCCGGTGCACCACATGGTGCCTTCTTTGGAGTACGCAGCGACCGAACGGATGATGTCGCGGTGGCCGTTGCCCTCGGGGCAGACCACGTCGATGTTGCAGCTGCCCGACACGCCCTTGGTCTGGGCCTTGTCGGCGTCGCGCACCAGCTTGCCGATGCCGACATAGTCGTGGTTGACCTTGGCCAGATGCAGCTTCAGCTCGCCGGCCTTGGCCCGCGGCACCACCACTTCGATCACCGCCTCATCGCCCACCACCACCGGCGTCCACAACTGGCCGTCGGCCTGGTTGTCGGCGGCGGTGAAGCTGCGCACTTTCGATGCGTTCGCGCCCGGGGTCTGGTCGGCCGGGTAGATCAGCATGCGCGCGCCGGCCGGCAGCTTGAACTTGTCGAAATGGAAGTTGAGGGTCAGCGCGTCCTTGGATTCGATGCGCGTGCGCCAAACCGCATGCTCGGCGTCGAGGTCTTCCCAGGTGCCGCTGTTGAGCGTGTCGATGTTGACCGGCAGCGCGGTGGCGAAACGCGGCGCCTCGCTGCGGTTGGCGCGCTTGAGATCTTCGGCGCGCAGCTTGGCCACGTCGACCGCCGGCATGCTGCGCAGGGCGATGCTGTCGACGCGGGCGATGCGCGCGTTGTCGAACGCGGCCGGGCGCAGGTTCGGCGCGGCGATCGCGGTGCCGATCGACAGCGCGAGCAGGCCGAGGGTCAGGGTGATTCGTTTCATGTCTGTCTCCATCTAATGGGAATTCGGTCGTTGAACTGCGATGAGTGGCCAGCGATTGCGGTTGACGCCGCGCTATCGACGGCCCGCGCCGACGCAGTCCGGCTCCGAGGCGGAACCGGCTGCGTGGGCGTGGGCAACGACGGTCCGCGTCCGGACCGGCGCCTGTCGCCGCCACCGCCGCTGCGCGGCGGCGCGGTACGCGCGTGACGAAGCGCTCCCCTCAGCGCGTTCGAACTTCATGCGGCCTGGTGCGCGGACTCGGTCAGAAGGTGATGCTCCAGGTATCGATCTTGCCGACGTCCTGCGCGGCGCGATCGGCGGCGCGCAGCTTCCAGGTACCGTTGAGCGCTTCGCTCGACAGGTCCTTGCTGAAGCTGCCGCTGACGTTGTCGGCGCTGCCGCCGGTGCGGTTGTGGAGGTTGTAGACCGAGCCGTCCGGCGCGATCAGGTCGACGATCAGATCGCCCTTGTACGGGTGGACGATATTCACCGAGACGTTGGCGTTGCTCGGCGCGTTGCCGCTGCGGCCCGACACCACGATGCTGCTGCTCGCGCCGGTGGCGTTGTTGTCGGGAATGTTCACGTCGGTGCCGTTGCTGTAGGTCTGCACGCCGCTGGCGGCGACGGTGACCGAGGCGGTCTTGGTGTGGGTGGCGCCGCCGTTGTCGGTGACGGTCAAGGTAACGGTGTAGGTGCCCGCGGCGCTGTAGGTCTTGGACGGGTTGGTCGCGGTCGAGGTGGTGCCGTCGCCGAAGTTCCAGCTGCGCGAGGCGATGCTGCCGTCGCTGTCGGTCGAGCTGTCGGTGAAGTTCGCCGTCAACCCGCTGGTGCTGGAGCTGAAATTGGCCACCGGCGCGGTGTTGCCGCCGGGCGCGCCGCGGTAGGCCGCCATCGCCGCCTTGGTCTGCACCAGCACGCGCTGGTTGTGGTTCTTGTCGGCGGTGCCCATGGCGACGCCGTTGTAGGTCACGTCCGGGTTCGACCAGTAGTTCAGGCGCGGGCAGCCGCCGGTGCAGGCGTAGGCCATGATCGTGCGCCACTTGCTGCCGGTGGCCGGCTCGTAGCGGTAACCGTGGCCGTAGGCGTACGGGGTGTTGTTCGGGTCGGCGGCGGGGTCGTGACGGGCCGAGAGCAAGTGGCCGATCTCGTGGGCGAAGCTGTAGTAGCCGGTGGCGCAGTCGTAATGCACGGTCGCGAAGGCATTGTTGGCGTTGGAGCCGATCGCCGCGGCCAGGCCGCAATTGCTGTCGTCGTCGATCACCAGCACGTTGACGTCGGCGGCGTTGGCGTCGCGGCTGGCATGGATGTCGTCCATGTAGCCGTCGTTGGTGGCGATGAAGCGGTCGCGGTCGGTGTAGTGACCGTCCTTGGCCGAGGTGTATTCGACGGTGCGGTAGTTGGCCAGTTCCATGTTGATGCCGACGTTGGAATTGGCGTAACCCTGATTGGTCTCGGCCACCGCCAGCTCGACCAGCGCCTGCATGTCGCCGCCGTAAGCGGCCACCGCTTCGCTGGTGGCGACCACTTGCACGCGGATGGTCGCGGTCGGGCCCGGATCGATCGCGGCGGGGCCGACCGCGGCGGCGTTGGCGTTGTTGGCGCCGCTGGCGGCCTGCAGATTGGCGGCGCGGGCGGCGGCGCGCATGTCGATCTGCGGCAGGTCCGAATCGTGGTAACCGGCCGGGTGATCCGGCGGCATCTTGCTTTCGTCGACTTCGATCACCGCGTGGCTGCCGTCGGCGAGCGGGCGGATCCGGTACAGGCGGCCGTCGACGCGGACGTTGCCGGTGACGCCGTTGCCGCGGCGGACCAGGGCGACCGAGTTGCGTTCGTCGTGGCGCACTTCGCGCGCGTCGCTGCGCGCGGCCTTGGCGTTCTCGCGCAGGTGGCCGATCCACACGGTGCTGCCGCGGCCGGTGTCGCGCGCGCTGTCGAGCACGGCGTTGACCCGGTGCGAGCCCAGGCTCAGCTCGATCTCGCGGGTATCGGCGCTGACCACGCCGGCGTCGGCGCGCTTGAGTTGCAGCGACGCGGTCGCCGGCGCGGCGGCCAGGCGCTGGGCGCGGCCGAGCGCGGACGCGCTTTGCGCAGCGCCGACGCTGCGCGCCGGCGTGGCGTCGCCGATGAACAACGGCTGCGCGGCGAACGCCGGCAATGCGGCGATGCCCGTTACCAGCACGACGGTGCGTGCCGCGTTCAAGCCACGCGAGCGGGCGCGGCCGGAAGACTTGTCGATCATGGTGTAACCCCCGAGGAGTGATGGCCGCATGGCGGCGAAAATAATTCCGGCCAGGGCTTCGCGGGCACGCACGGACCGCGTGGTAAACACGCGAGCCGCGGTGCCCTTGCCTCCGGTCCGTTCGCGGTTCGAGTTCGTCGTCTCGACCGCATCACGACGCTAGCGCCGCCACGCGCGCGGCGGCAATGCCAACGCAAGCAATCCAGGCGCGTGCTTCGTGATGTTTGTCATGCATCCGCAATCTGCTTTCCGCACGCAATTCATCTCTAATCAATGCGTGGTTTTTCCACCCGTTTCCAATTCGATTCGCACAAAAAAACCCCGGCTTTCGCCGGGGTTTGGTTGTCGCTCGCAGATGTTCGGCCGATGCGATTGTGTGCTTGGCATCAAGCAAAACGCACTCGGCTTATTTGTCGATAACCTCAGGCCCGCGAATGATCGGGCCGAGCGTGATGTGGTTATCGGGTTCGATGAATTGCACATCCGGATCGGCGGCGAAGGTTTGCATCAAGCGCACCGCCTCGGCGCGATCGAGCGCGGGGCTGACGCTGAACACATCGGCCTGGATGCCCATGCGGCTCTTCCAGGTCAGCTTGAGCCCGCTCTTGTTGGCCAGACCCGCCTGCTTGGCGGTCCGGTCCAGGCGCGCCTGCACCGCCCCCTGCTGGGTCAGCGGCGCGGTGCCGTCGCGGTATTTGACGATGAACTGGCCGAACGGGCCGGCGCCGACGGGTTCGCCGACATGCGCTTTGGCCGCTTGCGGCCCGGATTCGTGGCTGTCGGGCGGCGCGGGCTGGGACGGCATGGGCTTGGCCTCCGGGGCGGAGTCGGTGCGGTCGGGCACGACCGCGGCGGGATCGGACGGCGCGGGGTTGCCGGCCATGCAGGCGCTGACGGCGAAGCAGCAGGACACGGCCACCGACAAGGCGATGGCGCGGCGGGAAACCACAGGGCGAGGGCTGGGATGGCGGGACGGACACAGCATGCGGGCGACTCCTTCGATCGGCAGCGATCGGGTAGAACTTGCAACGCGCCAAGGGGCGCATCGGGGTCGCAAGGCCGATACCGAGTGACCTGCGCCGCGACGATGCGCTGCTCTGCCCTATTCTGCACTGTGGTCCGTGACCACGCGCACGCGGCCTTAACATCGCGCTATCGGCCCTGGCCGTTGCTGTCGCGATGGCCGTACCTGCCCGTTCGCTGTACCGACCAACGCGAACGGCGCCCGTGTCGGCGGGCGCCGTTCGCCATCGGTGCCGGGCGTGGTCGGCAGGCGCTACCCGCGCTGGCCGCCGTCGCCGGCACGCGCCATCGCCCGATCACTCAGCTCGCGATACGCCGCTCAAGGCGCCTTCGCCGCCGCCACCGCCGCGGCCGCGTCGACCAACCCCGCACCGCAGCCCTTGCTGCATTTGCTGGCCGGAATCGGACGCGCCGTGCTCTTCAAGATCACCTCGACCTGGGCCGGCGTCTTGCCCGGCGCCACCGAGCGCACCAACGCCGCCACGCCGGCCACGTGCGGAGAGGCCATCGACGTACCCGACATCTGACCGTAACCGTCGTTAGCCACGGTGGATATCACGCCGTTGAATAGACCGTCGCCACCGGGAGCGCTCAGATCCAGCGTCGGCCCCCACGCCGAGAACGAAGAACGCGCGCCGCTCTTATTGGTCGCACCGACCGCGACCACGTTGTTGCAACCCGCGGGCACGTTGTTGGCCACGTTGTTGTCGCCGTTGCCGGCCGCGACCACCACCACCGCGCCGTTGGCCACGGCCGCGTCGATGCCCGCCTGCCATGCCGGCGTGCAGGCGATTTCGCTGCCCAACGACACGTTGATGACCTCGGCCGGGCTGACGTTGTCCGGAACCCCGGCGACGCGCCCGCCCGACGCCCAGAAGATCGCGTCGATGGTGTCCGAATGGGCGTTGTAGCCGCCCGAGCCGGCCGCGCGCACCGGCAGGATCTTCGCGCCGTACGCGATACCGGCCACGCCCTTAGCGTTGTTGGTCACCGCCGCGATGGTTCCGGCGACGTGGTTGCCGTGGGTATTGCCTTCCGAATCGAGCGGATTGGCGTCGCGGCCGTCGCCGTCCAACGATTTTCCGCAGCCGGCCTGCATCCCGTCGATGGCGCACTCGGCGGCGTTGCGGCCGTTCACCGCACTGACGAAGTCGTAACCCGGCAACACGTTCGCGTTCAGATCGGTGTGCGGCATGATCCCCGAATCGACCACCGCCACGACCACGCCGGCGCCGCTGGTGGTGTTCCACGCAGTCGGCGCGCGAATGCCGGCAGCGGTATCGGCGTAATGCCATTGCTTGCTGAACTGCGGATCGTTCGGTACCAGTTGGGTGCGTACACCAGCGTCGACCTGCACGAATTCGACATTGCGATCGGCGGCGAGTTGGCGCATCAGCGCGGCCGCGGCATCGCGGTCCAGCGGCGTCGCCGCGGCGATCACGCGCATGCCCGGCAACGCCATCTGCCGCAACGTGCGCACGCGTGCGCGGCCGTCGGCGACGGGCGCCAGCCCGGCGCGGGC
>NZ_JBAMDI010000126.1:0-32206 GCF_036961695.1 Pseudomonas sp. CGJS7
GCCCGCGCCGCTCGCAGGCCGGGCGCCCCCGGCCGCCGGGCCGGGTAACGTGCCAAACCGTGCAACTCCCTACATGACCTTGGACAGGCGGGGGCCCCGCCACCCTGTGCTAGCGTGGCGGCCTTGTTTTTTTTCCGGATGCGCCATGCCCACGAAATCGACCCGTCAGTCCTTGTTCTTCGCGGCCGGCCTGGCCGCGGCTTCGGCCTCCGGCGCCCTCTATGCCCAGGAGAAGCCTGTGACCGACGATCCCTATATCTGGCTTGAGGGAGAGGGCGAAAACGTCGCCTCCAAGCGCGCACTGGACTGGGTGCAGGCGCGCAACGCCAAGACCGAGTCCGAACTGGCCACCAGCCCGCAGTTCAAGCAGCTCGAATCCAGCATCCGCGAGATCCTCGATTCCACCGCCAAGATCCCCGGCGTGGAGAAGATCGGCGAGTACTACTACAACTTCTGGAAGGACGCGCAGCATCAGCGCGGCCTGTGGCGCCGCACCACGCTGGAGGAGTACCGCAAGGACAAGCCGCAGTGGGAGACGGTGATCGACCTGGACGCGCTCAACGCCCAGGAGAACGAGCAGTGGGTCTGGCACGGCGCCGAGTGCCTGCGCCCGGACTACCAGCGTTGCCTGATCGCGCTGTCGCGCGGCGGCTCCGACGCCGACGTCACCCGCGAGTTCGATCTGACCAGCAAGACCTGGATCAAGGACGGCTTCTACCGTCCCGAAGCCAAGGGCAGCCTGAACTGGATCGACCGCGACCATGTCTACGTCGCCACCGACTTCGGCAAGGGCACGATGACCTCCTCGGGTTACGCGCGCACCGTGCGCCTGTGGAAGCGCGGTACGCCGATGGCCGATGCGACCTTGGTTTACGAGGGCAAGGACACCGACATGGCCGTCTCGGCCATGCACGACTCCACCCCGGGTTTCGAGCGCGACTTCGTCCAGCGCGCGCTGGCGTTCTACAACGATGAGCTGTACCTGCGCGGCAACGACGGCAAGCTGACCAAGATCGATCTGCCCAACTCGGCCAGCAAGTACGCGCACCGCGAATGGCTGGTCGCCGAACTGCGCGACCCGTACGAAGCCGGCGGCAAGAAGTACGCTTCCGGCAGCCTGATCGCGATCAAGTTCGACGACTTCCTGGCCGGCAAGCGCAGCTTCACCACCCTGTTCGCGCCGACCGAGACCACCTCGCTGGCGAGCGCGGTGTGGACGCGGCATCACCTGATCCTCAACGTGCTCGACGACGTCAAGTACAAGCTCAGCGTGCTGACCCCGACCGAAAACGGCGCGCCGGGCGAGTGGAAGCGCAGCGCCTTCGTCGGCGCGCCGGCGTTCGGCACGGTCGCGGTTGCGGCGGTCGACAACGACGAGAGCGACGCGGTGTGGATGAGCGCGTCGGACTATCTGACCCCGACCACGCTGGCCCTGGCCGAAGTGGGCAAGGCGCCGCAGACGCTCAAGACCAATCCGACCTTCTTCGACGCGTCCAAGGACGTGATCGAGCAGCACTTCGCCAAGAGCAAGGACGGCACCCGGGTGCCGTACTTCGTGGTGCGGCCGAAGGACCTCAAGCTCGACGGCAAGGCCCCGACCTTGCTGTACGGCTACGGCGGCTTCGAGATTTCGCTGACCCCGAGCTACTCCGGCGCCATCGGCAAGGGCTGGCTGGAGAAGGGCGGCGTGTACGCGGTGGCCAACATCCGCGGCGGCGGCGAGTACGGCCCGCGCTGGCACCAGGCCGCGCTCAAGGCCAATCGCCACAAGGCCTATGAGGACTTCGCCGCGGTCGGCCAGGATCTGATCGCGCGCAAGATCACCTCGACCCCGCACCTGGGCGTGCAGGGCGGCAGCAACGGCGGCCTGCTGACCGGCAACATGCTGGTCCAGTACCCGGACCTGTTCGGCGCGGTGGTGGTGCAGGTGCCGCTGCTGGACATGAAGCGCTACAACCACATGCTGGCCGGCGCGTCGTGGATGGCCGAATACGGCAACCCGGACACCGCCGACTGGTCGTTCATCAAGACCTTCTCGCCGTATCACCTGTTCGACGCCAAGCGCGAATATCCGCCGGTGATCTTCATGACCTCGACCAAGGACGACCGCGTCCATCCGGGCCATGCGCGCAAGATGGCGGCCAAGATGCTCGACGCCGGCAAGAACGTGACCTACTACGAAAACATCGAAGGCGGCCACGGCGGCGCGGCCAACAATGCGCAGAAGGCGCATATGGACGCGCTGGCGTACACGTTCTTGTGGGAGCAGTTGGCTAAGTGATCCGACCCGTGGCGAGCTTCGGTTTCGCCACCGGCCGGGCGCCTGCGCGCGCCTCGGCCCTTTCGAGCGGGCGCCTTCGGGCGCCCGTTCGTGTATGGGCGGACGGCAATCGCCAGCCTTGGCGCGCATGCATCCCGCGCGATGGCCACCGCCGTTGCGGCGTAATCCGCAACCGACCACCAACCGTCATTCCGGCGAAAGCCGGAATCCATTTTGCTCTTGCTTCTGCTTTCGCTAAGGCGCCAACCGGGAAGCAACCGCAAAATGGGTTCCGGCTTTCGCCGGAATGACGGGATGGCGAGACGTCCCGGAGCGATCCCGCCCCGCCCAGCATTCGGTTCCCGAATTCGAACACCCGTACCGCATTTCCCGGCGCGCCATCGCGCGCCATTGAGGAATAATCCGACGGACCCTATATGAAACCGACTCTACTCACTTTAGCGGCCACGCTCCTGATGACCACGACCCTCAACGCCCCCGCCGCCGGCCTGCCCACGCCGCCGGACGCCGCCAAGAAGCCGCATCAAGTCAAGGCGCCGCACGGCGCGCAGCGCGGCGATGAGTACTACTGGTTGCGCGACGACAAGCGCAAGAACCCGGAGATGCTGGCCTATCTCAACGCCGAGAACGCCTACGTCGATGCGTTCATGAAGCCGCTCAAGCCGGTGGAGGACGCGCTCTACGGCGAGATCGTCGGCCGGATCAAGCAGGACGACAGCTCGGTGCCGTACCGCGAGCGCGGCTATTGGTACTACACCCGTTTCGAAACCGGCCAGGACTATCCGATCCACGCCCGCCGCAAGGGCAGCATGGAGGCGGCCGAGGAAATCCTGCTCGACGTCAACGCGATGGCCAAGGGCAAGGATTACTTCAGCGCCGCCGGCCTGGAAGTGACCCAGGACAACACCATCCTGGCCTGGGCCGACGACGCGGTCGGCCGGCGCCAGTACAAGATCCGCTTCAAGAACCTGACTACCGGCGAGATCTACCCGGAAGTCATCGAAAACAGCTCCGGCGATGCGGTCTGGGCCGACGACAACAAGACCCTGTTCTACATCGAGAACGACCCGGAAACCCTGCTGACCGTGCGAGTGAAAAAGCACGTGCTCGGCACGCCGGTGGCCAGCGATACGCTGGTCTACGAAGAAAAGGACGACAGCTTCTACATGGGCCTGGGCCGCACCCGCGACGACGCGTATCTGTGCATCAGCGTGCACAGCACCGTGTCCAGCGAAATGCGCTGTGCGTCGGCCGCCGATCCGAAGGAATTCGCGGTGCTGGCGCCGCGCGAGCGCGATGTCGAATACGACGCCGACCATCTCGACGGCCGCTGGGTGATCCGCACCAACGCGCCCGGCGCCGACGGCAAGCCCGCGCCGAACTTCAAGCTGGTCACCGCGCCCGACGGCGCGCGTTCGCGCAAGGACTGGAAGGACTGGGTCCCGCACCGCGACGACGTGTTCATCGAAGGCTTCGATCTGTTCGACGGCTTCACCGCGATTTCCGAGCGTTCCAACGCGCTCGAACGCCTGCGCCTGATCGGCAAGGACGGCAAGGAAGAATTCGTCAAGGCCGATGAGCCCGCGTTCTCGATGGGCCTGTCGACCAACTCCGAACACGACACGCCGTGGCTGCGTTACACCTACACCTCGCTGACCACCCCGGCGACCACTTACGAGCTCAACACCCAGACCGGCGAGCGCAAGTTGCTCAAGCGCCAGCCGGTGATCGGTTACGACGCCGACAAGTACGTGACCGAGCGCTTCTGGGCGACCGCGCGCGACGGCGTCAAGGTGCCGGTGTCGCTGGTCTACAAGAAGGGCTTCGAGAAGAACGGCAAGGCGGCGATGCTGCAATACGCCTACGGCAGCTACGGCATGTCGATGGACCCGGGCTTCAACGGCACCATCGTCAGCTTGCTTGACCGCGGCATGGTCTACGCGATCGCGCACATCCGCGGCGGCCAGGAAATGGGCCGCAAGTGGTACGACGACGGCAAGCTGTTCCACAAGCAGAACACCTTCAACGACTTCGTCGACGTCACCGACGCCCTGGTCAAGGCCGGTTACGCCGCGCCCGACCGTGTCGCCGCGTACGGCGGCAGCGCCGGCGGCTTGTTGATGGGCGCGATCACCAACATGGCCGCCGACAAGTACCGGGTGATCCTGTCGCAGGTGCCGTTTGTGGACGTGGTCACCACCATGCTCGACGCCAGCATTCCGCTGACCACCAACGAATACGATGAGTGGGGCAACCCGGAAAAGAAGGATTACTACGACTACATGCTGTCGTACTCGCCTTACGACAATCTCAAGAAACAGGCCTATCCGGCGATGTTCGTCGGCACCGGCCTGTGGGATTCGCAGGTCCAGTATTGGGAGCCGGCCAAGTACGTGGCGCGTCTGCGCGATCTGGACACCGGCAAGCAGCCGGTGCTGTTCCGCACCAACATGGACGCCGGCCACGGCGGCAAGTCGGGCCGTTTCCGCCGTTATCGCGAACAGTCGGAGATGTACGCCTTCATGATCGACCGGATGCAGGTCAGCGCCGAGATTTCGACCAAGTAAGCATCGCCGCGATCGCCAACGGACAGGCCCGGCGCATGCCGGGCTTGTTCGTTTTCGGGCCCGCCGATGGCTTTCGCGGCCTCGGGCGCGGCCCGATCGTCCGGCCGCGGCCTTGAAAGCGCGGCATTACCCGCCATCTGCTGTGGACCCCTTCATCGCGCACCCGGCCGCATACTCCCGGCATGTCCGTTCCGCTCCCTCCCACCGACGCCGTCTCCGGAGCGGACGCCGAACGCGGCGATCCCGCCGCGCAGGCTCAAACGCCGGCGCCCGTGGTCGAACCGCTGACGCCGCCACGACCCAGCCGCTTCCGCTGGGCCTGGTGGCTGCTGGCGTACGCGAGCCTGGGCCTGGGCATCATCGGCATCGTCGTGCCGGGACTGCCGACGGTGCCGTTCGTGTTGCTGTCGGCGTTCGCCGCCGCGCGCGGTTCGCAGCGCCTGCATGCGCGCCTGCTCGCGCACCGCCAGTTCGGGCCGATGATCCGCGACTGGCAGGCGCACGGCGCGGTCAGCCGCCGGGCCAAGCGGCTGGCGGTGTCGATGATGGCGCTGTGCGCGGTGATCATGATCCTGACCTCGCCCAAGTGGTGGATGTGGGCGACCGGCATCGCGATCATGACCACGGTCGCGATCTGGCTGTGGCGCCGGCCGGAACCGCCGCGCGATTGAGCGCCGCGGCCCGCGCCCAGGCTGAACCGGCGCATCCCCGGCGCCGGCCCGATCCGCCGCGGCGGGTTCGTTTCCGTCAGCCTCGCGGGCTACACTTCGGCCCATGAATGCACGCCTTGTCTCGCTCCGGATTCCGACCGCGCTGGCTCTGACCGCGCTGACCCTCGCCCTGACCGCTTGCGGCAACAAGGGCCCGCTGGTCCTGCCGACCCAGCCCGCGCCGCAGGAAGCGCCGCGCGCCAAGCCCGGCGAAGTGCCGGTGACCATCTCCAACGCCAACGATCCGCCGGTCGCGGTCGAGCCGAAGGCCAAAACCTCGCTGCCGTCGCCGCCGCTGGAAAACATGCTGCCGGTGCCGGCGCAGGGCAAGGACGGCGAGAGCAAGGACGCCGACGGCAAGACCAAGCCGGCCCAGGACGGCGAAAAGACCCAGGACGGCTCCGGCGACGGCAGCAAGCCCGCCGAACCGGTGCCGACCGGCCAGAGCCATGGCTGAGTCCGCGGCCGTGAGCGCGCCGCTGCGTTTCAGCAAGATGCACGGCGCCGGCAACGACTTCGTGGTGCTGGACCTGCGCGGCGGCGTAGCGCCGCCGGACGCCGACTTGTGCCGCCTGCTGGCCGACCGCCACATCGGCGTGGGCTGCGACCAGATACTCACCGTCGAAGCGCCGCTCAGCGAAGGCGCGGTGGCCTCGTACCGGATCTGGAATTCCGACGGCTCGGCCTCGCAGCAATGCGGCAACGGCGCGCGCTGCATCGCCGCGTGGCTGGTCCGCGACGGCGCCGCCGGCGAGGGCAGTTTCGCCGTCGACAGCCCGGCCGGCCGCCACGCGGTGTGGCCGTTGGGCCAGGGCCAGTACCGCATCGACATGGGTCGTCCGGATTTCGATCCGGCGAATATTCCCTTGCGTGGCTACGCCAGCCGCCAAGACCAGTACGTGCTCGACGTGCACGACACCGTGATCGGTTTCGGCGCGGTGTCGATGGGCAATCCGCACGCGGTGATCGAAGTCGACGACGTCGACGCCGCGCCGGTGGAAAGCATCGGCCCGATGCTGCAATCCAGCGGCGAGTTTCCCGAATCGGCCAACGTCGGTTTCGCCCAGGTGATCGCGCCCGACCGCATCCGCTTGCGGGTGTACGAGCGCGGCGTCGGCGAGACCCTGGCCTGCGGCAGCGGCGCCTGCGCCGCCGCGGCGGTGCTGATGCAGCGCGGCCGGATCCAGCGCGAGGTCGCCGTGCAGTTGCCCGGCGGCGAGTTGCGCATCGTCTGGCCGGATCAAGACAGCACCCTGTCGATGTCCGGCCCGACCGCATTCGTATTCGAAGGAGAATGGAATCGATGAGCGATAGACTCGGCGACAAGCCGGTTGAGTTCGGCGCCCACGAAGTCGCCGCCTGGTTGCGCCGCCATCCGCGTTTCCTGCAGCAGTTCCCCGACCTGTCGATGAGCCTGGTGGTGCCGCGCGAAGAAGGCTCGGCCGCGTCCTTGGCCAGCTATCAGCTGGAAGTGCTGCGCGACAAGAACCGCGAGCTTTCGCGCCGTTTGCACGAGTTGTTCGGCAACGCTCAGGAAAACGAGCGCCTGGCCGTGCGCACCCACCAGCTGACCCTGGCGCTGATGCGTCAGAACACGCCCGCCGATACCTTGCGCGCGATGGCCGCCAGCCTGGCCGAGGATTTCAACGGCGATCTGGTCCGTTTGATCGTGTTCCGCCGCTTCGACGGTCTGGCCGACGGCGAGTGGTTGCGGATCATCGAAGAAGGCGATGCGCGCCTGCAGCCGTTCCGCGACGCGTTGAGCGACGGCGAACCGCTGTGCGGCCGCCTGCAGCCGGAAAAACACGCGGTGCTGTACGCCGACCGCGCCGAGGAAGTGCAGTCCACCGCCTTGCTGCCGCTGCCGGGCACCGGCCTGATCGCGGTCGGCAGCCGCGACGCCAATCGCTTCTTCCCCGGCATGGGCACCTTGTTCCTGCGGATGATGGGCGAATCGCTGGCGGTGGCGCTGCGCCGGTTCGAGTAAGCGCGTTTGCGCCAAGCATGTCTGGATTGAATGCGCATCGGCTGAACCCGCGCCGCGCATGCCGGGCGCGGACGAAGCGGGTAGGATCGGCGGCATGAGCTCCGTCGCCGCCTTTCTCGATCATCTGCGCGTGGAAAAGCGCATGTCGGCGCATACCCTGGACGCGTACCAGCGCGATCTGCTGGCGTTGACCCAATGGGCCGAACACTGCGGGCGCGGCGACGTACTGGGCCTGCAAGTGGAGGATGTGCGCGCGTTCATCGCCGCCGAACACCGCCGCGGCCTCACCGCCAAGAGCCTGCAACGGCGGCTGTCGGCGTGCCGCAGCTTCTACGCCTGGCAGCTCAAGCAGGGCGCGATCCAGGCCAGCCCGGCCGCGCCGATCCGCGCGCCCAAGGCGCCGCGCAAACTGCCGCAGGTGCTCGATCCCGACGAAGCCAAGGCGCTGGTCGAAGTGCCGACCGACGCGCCGCTGGGGCTGCGCGATCGCGCGCTGCTGGAGCTGTTCTATTCCTCCGGTTTGCGTTTGAGCGAGTTGTGCGCGCTGCGCTGGCGCGATTTGGACCTGGCCGATGGCCTGGTCACCGTGCTCGGAAAGGGCAACAAGCAGCGCAGCGTGCCGTTGGGTTCGCACGCACGCAACGCATTGGCCGAATGGCGCGCGTCCACCGGCGCGGGCAATGAGGCGCAGGTGTTTCCTGGCCGCGGCGGCGGGCCGATCACACCGCGCGCGGTGCAGTTGCGGATTCGTCAGTTGGCGCAGCGGCAGGGGTTGTTCAAGCGGGTGCATCCGCATTTGCTGCGGCATTCTTTCGCTAGCCACATCCTCGAATCGTCGGGCGATTTGCGCGGGGTGCAGGAGTTGCTGGGGCATGCGGATATCGCTACCACGCAGATTTACACCCACTTGGATTTCCAGCATCTGGCCAAGGTGTACGACGCGGCGCATCCGCGGGCCAAGCGTAAGAGCGAGAAGTAGGTTATCGCGCGGTTCGGTGCGTGGATGCCGCGGCGATTACTCGCACGTCGATCAATCACATTCCGTCATTCCGGCGAAAGCCGGAATCCATTTTGCTGTTGCTCTTTCGAACCCCGGACAAGTTGTAAGAGCGAAGATCAAAATGGGTTCCGGCTTTCGCCGGAATGACGGGTTTGGGAGATTTGAGGGCTTTGGGCTTTGGGCTTTGGGCTCTGGGCTTCGGGTGGGTATGGCGGTGCTGCGTCGCTGCGGTTGGCTTTCGCCTGAATGATTGCCTGGGGCTTTGCGGCTTCGGGTAGTTGCGGCGGAGCCAATTCACTTCGGTTCCCTTGACTCGCCGCCGCCAGCCCCCATCCAAGGGCTATCCCCCGGAGGCCGCAATGGACCCGAGTCAGAACCCCAACGTTTTCCACGCCACCACCATCGTCTCGATCCGCCGCGATGGCCGCGTCGCCATCGCCGGCGACGGTCAGGTCACCCTCGGCCACACGGTGATGAAATCCAACGCGCGCAAGGTGCGCCGGCTCGGCCGCGAAGGCCATGTGCTGGCCGGTTTCGCCGGCGCCGCCGCCGATGCGTTCACCCTGTTCGAACTGTTCGAAGCCAAGCTGGAAAAGCACGGCCAATTGACCCGCGCCGCGGTCGAGCTGGCCAAGGATTGGCGCACCGAACGCAGACTCGGAAAACTCGAAGCCCTGCTGGCGGTGGCCGATAAGGAAACCTCGCTGATCATCAGCGGCACCGGCGATGTGATCGAGCCGGAAGACGGCATCATCGCGATCGGCTCGGGCGGCATGTATGCGCTGTCGGCCGCGCGCGCGTTGATGGCGCACACCCAGCTGGACGCGCGAACCATCGCCACCGAGGCGATCGGCATCGCCGGCGATGTGTGCATCTATACCAATCGCAACGTGGTGGTCGAAGAGCTGTAACGCGGGATAAGGGGATGGGGAACTGTGGGTGACGTCGAGTCATTCGGTTCTCTCCCGACACCGTGCAGCGCTCTCAACTATTTCCCATCCCCCGATCCCTTATTTCCGACCTCCCAATGAAACCCGACAACACTCACGCCACCATGACTCCGCGCGAGATCGTGCAGGAGTTGGATCGACACATCGTCGGCCAGCACGCGGCCAAGCGCGCGGTCGCCATCGCCTTGCGCAACCGTTGGCGGCGCATGCAGCTCAGCGACGATCTGCGCAACGAGGTGATGCCCAAGAACATTCTGATGATCGGCCCGACCGGCGTCGGCAAGACCGAGATCGCGCGGCGTCTGGCCACCTTGGCCAACGCGCCGTTCGTCAAGGTCGAGGCGACCCGCTTCACCGAAGTGGGTTACGTCGGCAAGGACGTCGAGCAGATCGTGCGCGATCTGGCCGACACCGCGGTCAAGCTGTACCGCGAACAAGCCAAGATCCGGGTGCGCACCCAGGCCGAAGACCGCGCCGAAGACCGCATCCTCGACGCGCTGCTGCCCAAGCGCGTGCCCGGCGGTTTCGGCTTCGGTTCGGAAACGCCGGCGGCCGATCACAGCGCGCCCGACAGCGACACCCGCGCCAAGCTGCGCAAGCAGTTGCGCAGCGGCGAGCTGGACGAACGCGAGATCGAGATCGAAGCCGCGGTCAACCTCGGCGGCGTCGACATCATGGCCCCGCCCGGGATGGAGGAAATGGGCCAGCAGCTGCGGCAGATGTTCTCGCAGGTGTCGGGCGGCAAGACCCACAAGAAGCATTTGTCGATCAAGGCCGCGCGTCCGCAGCTGATCGAGGAAGAGGCCGGCAAGCTGGTCAACGAAGACGATATCCGTCAGGCCGCGATCGAGGCTTGCGAGCAGCACGGCATCGTGTTCATCGATGAGATCGACAAGGTCGCCAAACGCGGCGAGGCCGGCGTCAGCGGCGGCGATGTCAGCCGCGAAGGCGTGCAGCGCGATCTGCTGCCGTTGGTGGAAGGTTCGACGGTCAGCACCAAGTATGGCGCGGTCAAGACCGATCATATTTTGTTCATCGCCTCCGGCGCATTCCATCTGGCCAAGCCCAGCGATCTGATTCCGGAGTTGCAGGGCCGTTTCCCGATCCGGGTGGAGCTGGGCGCGCTGAGCAAGGACGATTTCGTCCGCATCCTCACCGAACCCAAGGCGGCGTTGACCACGCAGTATGTCGAACTGCTCAAGACCGAGGGCGTGAACCTGCAGTTCAGCGCCGACGCGGTGGACCGGTTGGCGGAGATCGCCGCGCAGGTCAACGAGCGACAGGAAAACATCGGCGCGCGGCGGTTGCATACGGTGTTGGAGCGGTTGCTCGATACGCTGAGCTATGAGGCCCCGGATCGCGATGGGCAGGCGGTGACTATCGATAAGGCGTATGTGGATCAGCACTTGGGCGAACTGGTGCAGGATCCGGATTTGAGTCGTTACATTCTTTAAGGGCTCAGAGCGGCCCTCACCCTAACCCTCTCAGCCTTGCACACCCTTCGGGCGCCGCAAGCGGGAGAGGGAACTGTTGCGTCGCTAGCGAAGAACACCGCGCTGTAAAGCCCCTCTCCCGCTTGCGGGAGAGGGGTTGGGGTGAGGGCCGCCAGTTCCGACAGCCCCATCCGCTCTGCTACCGTGTCGCCCCATGGACGACCCAGCACCCGCACCCGCGCCACGGACCGACGCGACCCCACCGAAAACCGCACTCGTAGTCGGCGCCAACGGCTTCCTCGCCGGTTACCTCATCGCCGCGCTGCAACGCCACGGCTGGCGCATCCTGCGCGGCGTGCGCGATAACGGCACACCGCCGCGCGCGGATCAACGCATCGCCGATCTGGCGCGCATGACCTCGCCGCAAGATTGGCGCGACACGCTGCAAGGCGTCGACGCGGTGGTCAACGTCGCCGGCATCCTGCGCGAAACCGGCGCGCAAACCTTCCAAGCCATCCACATCGACGGCCCGCTGGCCTTGGCGCAGGCCTGCCTCGCCGCCGGCGTGCCGCGTTTCGTGCAGATCTCGGCCCTGGGCGAGCCCGCCGACGGCGGCTTCATCGCCAGCAAGCACCGTTTCGACGAACAACTGCTGGCGCTGCCGTTGAGCGCGGTAGTGCTGCGTCCCTCAGTGGTCTACGCCGCCTCGGGCTCTTACGGCGGCACCTCGCTGCTGCGCGCGTTGGCCGCGTTTCCCGGCCGACATCTGCTGCCCGGCGACGGACGTTGGCGGTTGCAGCCGGTGGTGGCCGAAGACCTCGGCGAGATCGCCGCGCGCGCCGCCGACGGCAAGCAAACCGGCATCTACCAGGTCGGCGGCCCGCGGCCGATGTCGCTGCGCGACTACCAGGCCGCGTGGCGGCGCTGGCTGCGCATCGACGGCGACGGCGCGGTCGCGTTTCCCGAATCGCTGGTCGGCTTGCAGGTCGCCATCGGCGAACGGCTGGGGCGCGGGCCGGTCGGCGAAACCATGTGGCGCATGCTCAGGCGCGGCAACGTGACCGCGCTCGACGCGCATGCGCGGCTGCAATCGGACTTCGGTTACGCCACCCGCGATCTGGGCCAAGCGCTCGCGGCCACGCCCAGTCAAGTGCAGGACCGCTGGCAAGCGCAGCTGTACTTTCTCGCGCCCACGTTGCGCCTGGCCATCGTCGCCTTGTGGCTGATTTCGGCCGTGGCCGGCTGGCTGACCCCGGCGGCGACGATCGAGGCGCTGGCGGCGAATTCGCCGATGGCCGCATGGCAGCCGGTAGCGTTGGCGCGGATCACCGCAGGGCTGGACGCGGCGCTGGCGCTGGGCTTGCTGATCGGTTGGCGGCCGCGCTGGATGCTCGGCCTGATGGGCATCAGCGTGCTGGCCTACACCTTGGCGTTCGGGCTGCTGTTGCCGGCGCAATGGCTGGACCCGCTGGGCGGGTTGGCCAAGAATCTGGTGGTGCTGCCCGCGCTCGCGGTGGCCTGGGTGTTGGCGGATCGGAGATAGGGCGATGACGTATTTGTGGGTGAAGTGGATTCACATCATGTCCTCGACCTTGCTGTTCGGCACGGGCCTGGGCATCGCGTTTTTCTTCTGGATCGCGCACAAGCGCGGCGACGCCAAGGTGATCGCCGAAACCGCGCGTACGGTGGTGATCGCCGACGCCTGTTTCACCGCGCCGGCGGTGCTGGTGCAATTCGCCACCGGGGTCTGGCTGATGATGCATTTGGGCATGCCGCTGTCGGTGTTCTGGCTGCGCACCGCGCTGATGCTGTTCTTCGTCGTCGGCGCCTGCTGGTTGCCGGTGCTGTGGCTGCAGGCGCGCGCGCGCCGCTTGGCGGCGCAGGCGGCGGCCACGGGTTCGCCGTTGCCGGATAGCTATCACCGCACGATGTTCTGGTGGTTCTGGTTGGGGTGGCCGGCGTTTTTGAGTGTGGTCGTGATTTTTTGGTTGATGGTGTTGAAGCCAACCGCAGCTACGTAGCTCCGCCGCCGCAATCCGAAGCTACAAAAACCTCAAGACCTAAAACCCCAAGCCCAAGAACCCACACCCCGTCATTCCGGCGAAAGCCGGAACCCATTTTGCCGTTGCTCTCTTGCCTCCGAAGACCCGCGAAGAAGCAAGATCAAAATGGATTCCGGCTTTCGCCGGAATGACGGGTTTGAGGGTTTCGACGGCTGGGATGCGGGCAGCGCCGCCTACCGCCGCAACTCCAGAATCACCCCCACCGCCGGAAACTCATCGCTCCCCGCCAACCGCCCCGGCCGCCGTTCGACTTCGACGAACCCCTCCGAGCGGTACAGCGCCAACGCCGGCTCGTTGCCTTGCAACGCCTGGGTACTGAACCTCGGCCCGGCGAACGCGATCGCGTGGCGCAGCAAAGTGCGGCCGACGCCGTGGCGGTAGCAATCCGGGTGCACGTACAGCCAGTTCAAGGAGTTGTGCCGGTAGGCGACGAAGCCCTGCACCGTGCCGTCCAGTTCGCCGACGTCCAGACGATCCTGAAACAAGCCTTCGCTGTGCGCGGTCCGCGCCAGCGAGCGGAACGCGGCCACGTCGGCGCTGCGCCGCAATTCGTCCATGCGCGCGCGGTCGTGGATTTCGCACAGGCGCGGCCAATCGCTGAGTTGGTAGGGACGGATCGACAGTGGCGGGACCGGCGGGGCGCGCATCGTGCGACCGATTCTGCACGCGCGCGCACCGCTTGCACAGATGCGCGCCCGGACTACATGTTCGCCGGCACCCGCTGGATCAGGCACACCGCGCGCTGCGCGCCGCGCGGCGCGGGCCGATACACGCCCAGGTAATCGCGCGACGGCGTGCCGGCGCCGAACAAGGCGATGAAAGTAGCGCCGCGATAGGCGAAGGGCAGGGTGGTGGTGTAACGGGTGCGGAAGAATTCGCGTTGGACGTCGACGCCGACGGCCGGCGCGATATCGACCGGCGCCGGCACGGCCTGAGTCGGTTGCGGCCGCGCTTGCGCCGTAGCCGAACGCAGATCGTCGCATTGGCCCAGCGACGGCGCGGACGGATCCCATTGGCACGGCACCGCGACCAGCGCGTCGTCGCCCGCGCGCGCTTCGAAGCGATCGGCGCGACTTCCCGATTGCACCAGCAACGGCGAGAAATAAGCGCCGCCCTGGCCGCCGCTGTCGTTGCTGAAAACCCGGTCGAGCAGGCCGTCGTTGTCGAAATCGAAGTCGTTGCGGTAGCTGCCGCCGTAAGCGAACTCCAGGCCCGTGGGCAGGGTGCCGTCCGCGGTGCCTTCGTTGCCGGGCGGAGCATTGAGCCGATGCAGTGCGCCGGTGTTGGCCCTGGGCGCGTAAACGTCGAACGCGCGCCAGTCGCGGCGCAGTTCGCGTTCGACCGCGGCGCAGACCGGATCGCGGTCGAGCAACCGGCGCAGGCTGCCGGCTTGCGCCGGAGTCTGCCCGCGCGCCGGGTACTCCAGCGCGTCGACCGGCAGCGTGGCCGGATCGGGCAGCGCCACGCAGGTCGATTCGCTGCAGTCGTAGGCGCCGTCGGCGTCGATCCGGTAATGCCAGCCCGCGCGCGGCGCTTGGCAGCGGCCGGACACCGGCGCGCGGCTGCGCAGTTTGCGGCCGTCCAGCCACAGCGAGAACCGCACCGCCGGATCGGCGCTGCACGCGCCGCTGCGCGGTTCGGGTTCGAGTTCGGCGCGCACCCGCACCGTGCGGCCGTCGGCGTAGCGGCATTCGCCGGCTTCGCCCGCATCGACCTGGATGTTGCGCGCGCGGCCGACGCTGTCGGCGCCGAAGCGTTCCACCCGCAACGGACGCGGGCCGCCGCAACTGGCGCCGGAGGACTGCACGATCGATACCGACGGGCCGGCCGCGGTGTGGCGGCAGAGCAAGGTCACGGCGCTGGCGGCGAAGCCTGCGACGCAGTCGTCTTCATCCGATTGCGCGGCGACGTCGGCGGCCGCCAGCGATAACGCGAAAACCACAACAGTCGCGATAGTGCGCATGGGAACTCCTTTCCCAAGATTGCGCCTGAGCGGCGCGGATCAGTCTTCGCCGATGTCCTCGTTCCAGACATCGGGGTTGGCGGCGATGTAACCGCCGAGCAATTCGATGCATTCCTGATCGGCCAGGTCGATCACGGTCACCCCGCTTTCGCGCAGCCAGTCCAGGCCGCCGCTGAAGTTGACCGATTCGCCGACCACCACGGTGCCGATGTTGAACTGGCGAACCAGACCGCTGCAATACCAGCACGGCGCCAGGGTGGTGACCATGATGGTGTCGCGGTAGCGGCGTTGGCGGCCGGCCTTGCGGAAGGCGTCGGTCTCGCCGTGCACCGACGGGTCGCCTTCCTGGATGCGGCGGTTGTGGCCGCAGCCGAGCAGGCGGCCGTCGTTGTGGTACAGCGCCGCGCCGATCGGGATGCCGCCTTCGGCCAGGCCCTGGCGGGCCTCGGCGACGGCGGTGGCGAGCAGGGCGCGGTAGTCGGGGGTGGCGAGCATGCGGGAACTCCTGATATCGGATACGCAGTCTGGCGCGCCGACCGGGCGCGGTCGAGGGGCGCGCTGCGCGGCGCGGGCATAATCGCCGCATCCGCCGCCACCCGACGGTCCCTCGCCGCATGATCTTCTGGAGTCTCGTATTCGCCATCGGCGTCGGCCAGGCCGCGCTGTTGGCGTTCGCCTTGTGGCGAAGGCCGGTCAATCCCCAGGCCAATCGGGTGCTGGCCGGTTGGATCGCGCTGATCGGCGTGGATCTGGCGATCAAGGCGATGTACTTCCATGGCCCCGCGCCGGAGTTGCTGAAGGCGTATCGGCTGGTCAGCCTGTTTCCGTTTCTGTACGGCAGCCTGTTCTACCTGTATGTGCGCGCGCTGACCGAAGCGCGCGGCCTGAGCGGTCGCGACGCCGTGCACCTGTCCGGCTTCGTGCTGGCCTTGGCGGTCAACGCCGGCGTGTTCGCCCACGACGCGGCGCAGGACCGCGCCTTCTTCGAGTCCCTGCGCAACGGCGGCCACTGGCCAGGGCGGCCGTGGCTGGACGTGCTGTTGTTCGTCTACGGCCTGAGTTATGTGATCGCGGGCCTGGTGCGGGTGCGGCGCTACCGCCGCGGGCTGCTGCAGCGGCGTTCGGACGCCGATCGCATGTCGCTGCGCTGGATCGACGCGATGGCGGTCTGGCAGATCGTGATCTGGTGCATCGCGCTGGCGCAGTGGCTAGTGCGGATTCCGTGGATCGACTACCCGCTGATTTATGGCGCGGTGGTGGCCTGGGTGTTCGTGATCGGCTATCTGAGCTTGAACCAGGTCACGGTCGCCGCTGAACCTGCGCCCGCGCCGATCGCCGAGGCCGAACCCGTGCCGGCCAGCGCCGACGATCCGCGCTTCCCCGCGGTCGAAGCGCGGCTGGCGCAGCTGATGGCGCAGGAGCAGTTGTATCGCGAGCCCGCGCTGACCATCGGCCAGCTCGCCAAGCGCAGCGGTTATCCCGAGTATCTGGTCTCGGAAGTCATCAACCGCTGCTTCCAGAGCAACTTCTGGGACTACATCAACCGCCAGCGGATCGAGGCCGCGCGCGCCTGCCTGGCCGATGCCGGCGACACCCGCACCATCCTCGACATCGCCTACGCCTGCGGCTACACCTCCAAATCGACCTTCAACGCGGCGTTCAAGCGGCAACTGGGGCAGACGCCCAGCGCCTATCGCCAGCGTCCCGGCGATGCGGTCTCAGCCGCGCGCGAGGACGGTTGAGAAACCGCGCCGCGCGGCGCGGCGGGCGCGGATCGCCGGCCAGCGCAGGATCAGTTCGGCCAGCGCCAGATTCACCGTCCAGCAGGCCCAGGCCGCGGTGATGTAGACCGGCAGCATCGGCAAGTGCAGCGCGCCGGCGCCGACCCCGAGGATCAGCCGCAGCGTCACCGCCGACGCGGTCAGGGCGACGCTGCGGATCATCCAGCGGCGGTGATTGGCGAAGTCGCGGCGGATCGCGTAGCCGATGCCGGTGGCGGTGAAGCCCACCCACAGCAGCGCCAACAGCACGAACGCCGAACCGCTGGCCCAGCCGCCTTGCGCATGCGGCGCCAGCGACAGGGCCGAGACCGCGGCGATCAGGATCGAGCCGGCGTACACGCCGCCGCCGAGCCGGTGCAGCCGCGGCCAGCGCCGGCGCACGCCGCTCAGCAGTTGCAGCGGCGCCAGCAGCAGGGCCAGGCCGGCGCCGAAGATATGCCCGGGCACGTCCCAGCCGGAGACGACGAAGCGCGCGGTGAACGGGTTGTTGAGGTTGATCTCGCGGGAAAAAAAGGTGAACGCGTAGTACGCCACCGCGAAGCAGCCCAGGCCGAAGAGCAGCGCCGCCGTCCATCGCAAGCAGATCGAAAGTAGCCGCATGCCGCACCTTGCACAGAGTCAGGAGGCCTCAGGGTCAGCATGACGCGGGTATGTGTCGTCCGGACCGGCGGATTCGTACGTCCGCAGCGGCGCAATCGGCGGCGTCGAAGCGGGCAGGCCGGGGTGGCGAGGCGACAGGTCTAAGCGCGGGATCGTCTGAGGCCAGGGCTTGGGTTCCGCGAATCCTTTTGCCCGGTGGCCGCCTCTTGTGGGGGTAGGCGCGATCGCGCATGACTGTCCCTGGAGTTGTTCGATGCAGTGTTCGATGCAAGCCGCGCCGGCCGCGCGCGGGTGGAATGTCTCGGCCCGCGCGCTCGGCGCGCTGACCCTGTGGTTCGGCCTGATGCGGTTCTGGCCGTTCGAGGTCGAAGCCCTGGCCAAGGCGCTGAGCGCGGCCGGCGCGCCGGCCTGGGCCGAGTGCGCGGTCTGGCTGAGCCCGGCGCTGGGCGCGCTCGAAACCGCGATCGGCGCCTCGTTGCTGCTGGCGCCGGCCGGTGCGTGGCGCAAAGGGGCGGCGCTGGCGGCGATGCTGTTCTGGGGCGCGGGCTTGCTGTGGTTGCTGACCCCGGCGGCGTGGATACACAGCCCGCCGTATGGGGGCTTCCCGGTGATCGGCAGCGGCCAGACCGTGCTCAAGCACCTGGGCATCGCCGGTCTGGCGCTGGGTGTGTTCGCGCAACAGCGCGGTTGCGGCGACGGCCTGCGTCGCGGCCTGTATGCGATGTGGGCGGGGCAGTTGCTGGTGCTGGTGTGGATCGGGCTGATGAAGTTCACCGCGGTAGAGGCCGAGGGCGTGGCCGGGCTGATGCGGCCCAGCCCGCTGTTCAACTGGCTGTACGCGGTGTTCGACGAACAAGGCGCGTCGAACTTCATCGGCGTGGTGGAGTTGATCCTTGCCGGCGCGATCGCGCTGTGGCCGTGGCGGCCGCGGATCGCGCGCTGGGGCTTGTGGGGCGCGGTCGCGACCTACGTACTGACCAACACCTTCCTGTTCACCACGCCGGGCTGGCAGCCGGGCTACGGCTTCCCGTTCGTGGGCGGCACCGGGCAGTTCCTGCTCAAGGATCTGTTGCTGCTGGTGGGCGCGGTGCTGTTGTTGCGCAGCGCGCCGCCGGCCGCCACGCGCGCTTAAGCGGCGGACCCGGTGCCGCGGCGCAGCAGGTCGATGTGCGGAATCCCGTCTTCGACATACGGCTCGGACGACGGCTCGAATCCGTACCGGCCGTAATAGGCCTGCAGGTGCGACTGCGCGCCGATCTGGATATCGGCGCCGGGCCAGCGCCGCTGGATCTCGATCAGCGCCGCCTCCAGCATCGGCCCGCCCAGCCCCTGGCCGCGGTGCGAGGGCGCGGTGAGCACCCGGCCGAAGCTGACCTGCGGATAGCTCAGCCCGGCCGGCAGGATGCGCAGGTACGCGGCCAGGCGGCCGTCGCCGGCGCGGCCGAGCAGGTGCACCGCCTCGGGGTGGCGGTCCTTGCCGTCGGGGTCGAGGTAGACGCAGTTCTGCTCGATCACGAACACCTCCGAGCGCAGGCGCAGCAACTCGTAGAGTTCGTCCAGGGTCAGCTCGGCGTAGGCCTTGGCCTGCCAGATCACGTTCGCGCTCATCCACGCATGATGCCACCGCCGGGGCGGGGCGATGGCCCCCTGCGGCCGGCGCGCGCGGCAAACCGCCTCACCCGCCGTCCCGGGTGGGCCGTGCGATAATCCGGGCATGAGCGAATCCACACCCAAATCCGACGACACCACCCATTTCGGCTTCCGCGACGTGCCGCGCGAGCAAAAGCGCAAGCTGGTCGGCGAGGTGTTCTCCTCGGTCGCGGGCAACTACGACCTGATGAACGACCTGATGAGCCTGGGCATCCATCGGGTCTGGAAGCGCTACTTCACCGCCACCGCGCAGGTGCGCCGCGGCGACCGCGTGCTGGACCTGGCCGGCGGCACCGGCGACATCGCCGCGCTGTTGCGCGACCGGGTCGGCGACCGCGGCACGATCGTGCTCGGCGACATCAACCAGGACATGCTGCGGGTGGGCCGCGACCGCATGACCGACCGCGGCCGGGTGTCCGGTTTCGAGTACGTGCAGTGCAACGCCGAATCGCTGCCGTTTCCGGATGCCAGCTTCGATCTGGTGACCATCGCCTTCGGCCTGCGCAACGTCACCGACAAGGACGCGGCGCTGCGCGAAATGCTGCGCGTGCTCAAGGTCGGCGGGCAGGCGCGGGTGTTGGAGTTTTCCGAGGTCAAGGCCGATTGGTTCAAGCCGATCTACGACTTCCATTCGTTCAATGTGTTGCCCAAGTTGGGGCAGTTGTTTGCGGGCGATAGCGATAGTTATCGGTATTTGGCCGAGAGCATTCGCAAGCATCCGCCGCAGGATGAGCTTAAGCGGATGATGGGCGAGGCGGGGTTCGCGCGGGTGGATTACAAGAATCTGAGCGGTGGGATTTGCGCGATTCATACCGGGTATAAGGTTTGAGTCGACGTGGGTTGTAGGTAGCGAAAAACGCCGGGGAATCCCGGCGTTTTTGTTTGTTGCGCGGGTAAGAGCAAATCCCCCCTAGCCCCCCTTTTTCAAAGGGGGGAACGGCACGACGCGACGGGAGGAAGGGAGAGAGGCCGCGCGACAATTCGCCCCCTTTGCAAAAGGGGGCTGGCGCCTGCGCAAACCATTTCAGACCAACCTGGCTGCGCCGGGGGATTTGCCCCGGCCGCCAAGATGCTTAAGCCGAAAACCCACCATCCACCGACAACTGCGTCCCGGTCACGAACGCCCCACCCGGCCCGGCCAAATACGCCACCGCCGCCGCAATATCCTCCGACTTCCCGAACTCGCCCAACGGCAACCCCGCGCGCTGATGCTCGGCGCCCTCGCCATCGGCCGGATTCATATCGGTATCGATCGGCCCCGGCTGCACGGTATTGACGGTAATCCCGCGCTTGCCCAGATCCTGAGCCAAGCCCTTGCTCAGCCCCACCACCGCGGCCTTGCTCAGCGAATACAACGCCATCCCCGGCGCGCCGACGCGCTCGCCCAGGCAACTGCCGATGGTGATGATGCGGCCGCCGCGCGGCAGGTGCTTGGACGCCGCCTGCGCCGCCACGAACGGCGCGCGCACGTGGATCGCCATCACCCGCTCGTAGTTCTCCGCGGTTTCTTCTTCGAACGGACCGTAAGCGAACACGCCGGCGTTGTTGACCACGATGTCGAGGCGGCCGAACTCGGCGACGGTGCGTTCTACCGCCGCGATCACCGCCTGCGAGTCGGCGCTGTCGGCGGCCACAGCCAGCGCGCGGCGGCCGCCGGCGCGGATGTCGGCGGCGACCGCTTCGGCCGGGCCGGGCGAGGTCGCGTAGGTCAGCACCACATCGGCGCCGTCGGCGCCCAGGCGGCGCGCGATCGCCGCGCCGATACCGCGGCTGCCGCCGGTCACCAAAGCCACTTTGCCTGCGAGGGGAAGAGACATGTCTGAAGTTCCGAATTATGGAAGTAGGGCGCCCAAGTTAGCGCCATCGTCGCGGTTTGCGTAGCCCGTGGCGATAGGACGATGCGTACTGCCGGGGTGCGCGCCGTTGGCGCGATTCGGATATCGCCGCGGCGACCGGGCCGCATCCGCCGGCGCGCCAGGGCCGGTCGACACGCGCAGCCGCCCGACGCCAATCGCGCAGCGCGGGGCAGGGCGTTTCCCGCAAAGCACAATCCACCTGCCAACATGCACAAGCCCCGTCGCGGGGCGAGGCGCTACACTCGGCGCTTCACCCGCTGCCGTGGTCTTTCCATGCGTTCTTCGATCCTCACCGTCTGTCTCGTCGCGGCATTGACCGCCGCCGCCGGTTGCTCGCGCGATGGCGCGGCGCCCGCCGCCGATTCCTCCAAACCCGCCGCGACGCCGGAGGCCAAAGTGAGCGACACCGCCGTAGCCGCGGCCGACCGCGACGAACATTCCTACGCCCAGCCCGATCTGGTCCGCATCGACGATCTGGCCCTGCTGCTGGCGGTGGATTTCGCCGCCAAGACGCTGACCGGCAGCGCCACCTACACCTTGCAGTGGACCGATCCCAAGGCCACGGAGCTGGTGCTGGATACGCGCGATCTGAAGATCGAAAAAATCGTCGGCGAGCGCGAAGACGGCAAGTGGGTCGATCTGTCCTACACCGTGGCCGACGCCGACAAGACCCTGGGCAGCAAGCTCACCATCCAGGCGCCGGAGCGCAACAAGCGCATCCGCGTCAGCTACGCGACCTCGCCCGGCGCGTCGGGCCTGCAATGGCTGGAACCGTCGATGACCGAGGGCAAGAAGACGCCCTTCATGTTCAGCCAGTCGCAGCAGATCCACGCGCGTTCGTGGGTGCCGTTGCAGGACACGCCGAGCGTGCGCTTCACCTACACCGCCCACGTCACCGCGCCGAAGGATGCGATGGTGCTGATGAGCGCCGACAACGATCCCAAGGCGGCGCGCGACGGCGACTACCAATTCAAGATGCCGCAGAAGATTCCGTCGTATCTGCTCGCCATCGCGGCCGGCGATCTGGTGTTCCAGCCGATCTCCAACCGCAGCGGCGTGTGGGCGGAGCCGGCGATGGTCAAGAAGGCCGCGACCGAGTTCGCCGACACCGAAAAGATGATGGAGACCACCGAGAAGTTGTACGGCCCGTATCGCTGGGAGCGTTACGACATCCTGGTGCTGCCGCCGTCGTTCCCGTACGGCGGCATGGAGAACCCGCGCCTGACCTTCGCCACCCCGACCGTGATCGTCGGCGACAAGTCGCTGGTCTCGCTGGTCGCGCATGAGCTGGCGCACAGCTGGTCGGGCAATCTGGTCACCTTCAGCAGCAGCAAGGACGGCTGGCTCAACGAAGGCTTCACCAGCTACGTGGAAAACCGCATCGTCGAGGCGCTGTACGGCAAGGAGCGTTCCGACATGGAGAACGTGATCGGCCGCAACGAGCTCGCCGCCGAGTTCAAGACCATCGATCCCAAGCTGCAGGCGCTGGCGCTCAAGCCGGGCACGCTCAAGGACCCCGACGAAGCCAGCAGCGCCACCGTCTACACCAAGGGCGCGTGGTTCCTGCAGTTCCTGGAACAGCGCTACGGCCGCGAGGTGTTCGATCCGTTCCTGCGCGGTTACTTCGATCACTTCGCGTTCCAGTCGATCCCGACCACCAAGTTCGTCGAATACGCCAAGGCCAATCTGCTGGCCAAGCATCCGGGCAAGGTCAGCGAGGCCGAGCTGGAGGAGTGGATCTACGGGCCGGGCGTGCCGAAGTCGGCGCCGGCGACGGTGTCGCCGCGCTTCGACGCGGTCGATGCCGCGCGCAAGGCCTGGGTCGACGGCGGCGCGCTGCCGGACGCGGCGCTGACCGCGAAGTGGACCACCCAGGAATGGGTGCACTTCATCGAAGGCATGCCGGAAACGCTCAGCGTCGATCAGCTCAAGGCGCTGGACGCGGCGTACAAGTTCACCGGTACGCCCAACGGCGAGATCGCCCAACGCTGGTATCCGCTGACGGTGCGCAGCGGCTACCACGCCGCCGATGGCGCGATCGCCGCGTTCCTGCAGAAGATCGGCCGGCGCAAGCTGATCATGCCGACCTACAACGAACTGGTGAAAACCCCGGAAGGTTTGAAGCTGGCCGAAGACACCTTCGCCAAGGCCAAGCCGGGCTATCACCCGATCACCACCGGTTCGGTCGAGGCGGTCATCGCCAAGGCCAAGAACCCCGCCGCGGCCGGCGCGCAGTAACGCCGCCGCCGGTAGCGCAAGCGCATGAGCCTGCGTCGCTGGATCAAAACGGCCGCCGTCATGGCGGCCGTTTTGCTGTGCGCGTTGGGGTTGTGGCTGTGGCTGGATCCGTTTCGGGTGGTGTTGGCCGATTACGCGCGTCAACGCGTGCTGGCCGGGCTGACCCGCAACGCGGTCAAGATCGACGATCACCGCTGGGTCTACGCCTACAACGATGAGGCGCCGGCCGGCGCGCCGACCGTGGTGATGATCCACGGCTTCACCGGCAGCAAGGAGAACTGGTATCCGCTGGCGCAGCGGCTGCGCGGGCGCTATCGCTTGTTCGCCCCGGACCTGCCCGGTTGGGGCGAAAGCGAGCGTCATGCCGGCGGCGATTACGGCTTTGTCGCTCAGAACGACCGCGTCGCCCGCTTCATCGAACAAGTCGCGCGCAAGCCCGGCAGCGAAGTGGTGCTGCTGGGGCATTCGATGGGCGGCGGCATCGTCGCGCTGACCGCGGCGCGGCATCCGCGCGTGGTCGACCGGGTCGGCCTGTTCGACGCGGCCGGCGTGCGCTTCCAGGACAACGCCTTCGGCCTGGCGGTGCTGCGCGGCAAGAACCCGTTCGCGGTGAGCGATGCGGCGTCGCTGCGGCGCTACATCGACATCGTGTTTTACGACGATGCGGCCAAGCCGGTGATTCCGTGGCCGGCCGACCGCATCTACATCGACCGGCGCAAACGCGATGCCGGCTTCGAGCAATCGGTGCTCGACAAGATCGGCCGCGGCGACGAACGTTTTCTGCCGGGCGAAGCCGCGGCGGACATCCGACAGCCGGCGCTGCTGCTATGGTGTCGCCAGGACGCGGTGATCGACGTCAGCGCCATGGACCTGTACGCCGCGCGGCTGCCGCAAGCCCAGCGCGTCCTGCTCGACGGCTGCGGCCACATGTCGATCGTCGAGCGTCCCGAACCAGCCGCGCAAGCGGTGAACCGACTGATAGCCGAGGGCCGACCCCGATGAATACCCGTCAAGCCACCTTGTTGCTCGCCGCGGCGATGGTCCTGGCCGGTTGCGACAAACCCGATCCCAAGATCGAGCAAGCCGCCAAGGCCGCCAAGCAGGAACAAGCCGCCGAGGTCGAGGCCAAGAACTTCGATACCGCCTACGGCCAGAAGAACTGGGAAATGGCCGCGGCCTATGGCGAGATCGTCACCTCCCGATTCGCCGGCACCGCCAGCGCCGACCGCATTCGCCCGCTGTATGAGGAGGCGCGGACCAAGGTCAAGGTGGAGCGCGAACAGCGCCGGGTCGAGTCGCTGTGGTCGTACATGAGCACGCCGGTGAAACTGGCCAAGGGCAAGAGCGGCACCCAGTTGTCGGCGTCGATCTACGCCAAGGCCAATGTGGAAACCGACGGCAGCATTCCGCGCCCGGTGCAGCTGATCTTCCGCGACCATCCCGATTGGGGCCGCAGCAGCTATCTGGTGCTGCAGACCGGCGACTTCAATTGCTACGGCGGTTGCAAGCTCAAGGTCAGCATCGACGGCAAGGCCAAGAGCATGGCCGGCAGCCGGCCCAAGACCGATGAGGCCATCGCCATGTTCGTCGAGGACGAGCGCGCGTTGTGGCGCATGCTCAAGGACGCGAAGGAGCTGTCGATCGAGTTTCCGGTCAAGGCCGGCGGCAGCCGCACCGCGACGTTCGAGGTCGGTGGCTTGAAGCCTGAGAAGATGCCGGGCTGGAAGTAAGCCGCCGCAGGCGCTGGCGCCGCTCCATCTGGAGGACGAATGGATTCGCAACGCAGATCGATGTTGGCCCTGTTGTCGGCGTGCCTGATGCTGATGGGTTGGTCGCAGCACGCCTTCGCCCAAACCGATGCGAAAGCGGCGCTCGCCGATCCGGCGATGGCGGTGGAGAAGGCTGAGCTGCCGCCCAAGTGGATGCCGCCTGAGCCCGGGAGCGTGCGTGCGAGGGTGTTCGCCGCGCTCGCCGACGCGCAAGAGACGACGTTGTACTCGCTGCAACCCTGGCAACCTCCGGTTCCGCCGGAGCAATGGGACGAGTTGCCCTACAAGGAGCGTTCGCGCCGCGAAGAGCGCTTGTTCGAACGCAGCGAGCGCGAGTGGTGCAAGCGCGAGAAATGTTTTCACGATAACCGCGTACTGGGTCGGACCCGTGTCGCCGCCGCCGACCTCCCGGTGGTACGCACCGCGCTCAGCGATGCATTGAGTCGAGTGCCCGACGCGGTGAGTTTGTGCAGGCCCGAGTACCGGCATGCGGTGAGTTTCGTCAGCGCCGGCCAGCGGTTCGAAGTGCTGCTGTGCTATCAGTGCGGTCAGTTTCTGCTGGTCGACGGCAGGAACCAGGAAGACGGTCAGGCCGGGAGCATGGGCGATCAGGCAGCGATCGACGCGATCTTGCGACGCGCCGGTATCGCGCTGGCCAAGGCGCCGGACGATGGCGAAGATGAGGCGGAGTAGGCCGCCGCATGGGCGCAGCCACCCGATCGATGGGTAACGATGCCGGAAACATTCTCCCGTAACCGCTGGCGCCGGATCGCGCTTTGGACCTTGGCGGTCGCCGCCATGGCGCTGGCCGCGAGCTTGGCCGCGCGCGCCTGGTTTCTGCACTGGCAGCCCGATCGCCAACGCTACCCGCTGCGCGGCATCGACGTGTCGCATCACCAAGGCGCTATCGACTGGCCCGCGGTCGCGCGCGACGATGTGGCGTTCGCGTACCTGAAAGCCAGCGAAGGCGGCGACCACCGCGACCGCCGTTTCACCGAGAACTGGCGGCAGGCGCGCGCGGCCGGCATCGCGGTGGGCGCTTACCACTTCTTCACCTTCTGCCGCGACGGCGCCGAACAGGCGCGCAACTTCATCGAAGCGGTGCCGGTGCAGGCCGATGCGTTGCCGCCCGCGGTCGATCTGGAATTCGGCGGCAACTGCGGCCAGCGGCCGGAGCCGGCGGCGATGCGTGCGCAGCTCGATGCGTTTCTGCGGCCAACCGAAGCCGCGTACGGCAAGCCAGCGGTGCTGTATGTGACGCCGGAATTTTTCGACGCTTATCATCCGGTTCTGCCACAGCGGCCGCTGTGGCGCCGCTCGATCCTGCACGCGCCCGATGCGCGTGCGGCGTGGACATTGTGGCAGTACCACAATCGCGCGCGGGTCGAAGGCATCGTCGGGCCGGTGGATTTGAATGTGTTTGCGGGCGATGCCACAGCGTTCGCGCGCTTGCGCGCGGCACAATGATTTCCCGACTGTCGTCTCATGCACTGAACTTCAAGTCACTGGATCCCCGCGTTCGCGGGGATGACGGCATCTACGGGGATGGCGGCATCGAAGATTCCATGCGACCACTCAGCACGCAGCACGCACCCCACCTACAGTCATTCCCGCGAACGCGGGAATCCAGGGCTTCACCGCGACATGACTCTGAAGTCTCTGGATCCCCGCCTTCGCGGGGATGACGATGTTGAAGAACTCTATGCGATCACTGACGACGCAACCCACCCACCGTCATTCCCGCGAACGCGGGAATCCAGCGACTTCCACGCGAGCCCCGCATGAGCCATGACCACCTGCAAGTCCGCATCGGCCTGCTCGCCGATCACCCCGGCGTGTTGCCGCATCTGCAACAGTTGTTCGAAGCCGAATGGCCCGACTACTACAGCACAGGCGGCCCCGGCGACGCGGCGCGCGATCTGGCCGCATACTGCGGCCGCGATGCACTGCCGGTCGGCGTAGTCGCCCTGCTCGACGGCGAAGTGGTCGGCATCGCCGCACTCAAGGCCGCCTCCATCGACGCCTACCCGCAATTCACGCCCTGGGCCGCGGCCGGGTTGGTGGCGCCGCAATGGCGCGGTCGCGGCATCGGCGCGCAACTGATTCTCGCGCTGGAAGCGCAAGCGATGCGCCTGGGCCACGGCGCCATCTACGCCGGCACCGCGACCGCGGGCAGCCTGATGCGGCGCCTGGGTTGGGAGTATCTCGACACCACGCCTCAGCACGGCGTGCAGGTTGCGGTGTTTCGCAAGCGGTTGTGAGCGACTGATCTGTTGCTCCGCCGATGATCGAAGGGCGCCGGTTCTGAAGACCCGTCGCCTTCGACTCGAATCGCGCTAACGCGCCGTAACCTCGACGGAGCCACGCGCGGCTTACAACGCCTTCTTCACGCCCCCAGCATCCGGCGTCGGCGCAACCGTCGGCGCGGCCTTGTCCTGCTTGAACTGCGCATCGAAGAACCGCACCGCATCGGCATTGATCTTCTCGTGAATCCTGGCGCGGTCCACGCCCGCGGCATCCTTGCAAATCACCGGTGCCGCTTTGGCCAGTTCCTCGCCGCACGGCGGCAGGAAGGCGTAGTGTCCGGCGCCGGGAACTTCGGCGAACTCGTACAAATTCGGCAGCAGCGGACGAATGCGCAGGCCGTTCTCCGACGGTATCAGCACTTGGTCTTTCTGCGCGGTGTACAAAAACACCGGCGCCTTCACATCCTTGAGCGAGTTCTTATCGAACAGAGTGCTGAAAGGCGCCATCGAAAACCCGGCGCGCACGCGCGCATCGGCGGTCGGCGGCGGATTGGCGATGCTGTGGACTTGTTCCGGCGCCGGCAGCGGGCGGTCGCACAGTTCCGGCGCGCCCGGATATTTCTTGCAGAAGGCCGGGAACAAATCGAAATCGGGCTTGGCCCCGAGCAGCAACGACGTGGTGTAACCGCCGGCCGAGAAACCGGCCGAGCCGATGCGTTCGGCGTCGATATGCCCGGACAAGCGCGAGTCCTTGAGCGTCGCGCTGATGACCGCGCTGGCTTGCCAGGCGCGACCGAGCAGCACCCGGTCGGTGCCGGCGCCCTTGGGATCGTCGTAACTGTCGCCGACGTGCTGCGGCATCGCCACGATATAGCCATGGCGCGCCAGCGCCGCGCCGAGGTCGTGATGGCCGTACATGCTGCCCAGGTGGCCGTGCGAGAGCACGATCAACGGAAACCTGCCGTCGGCGATCGCGCTGTCGGCAGCGGCGGCGACGGCGTAGGGGCCGACCTGGGTGAGCGCGTCGGCTTTCGCGTCGTGGCTGGGGTACATCACCAGCGCCGGCACCGTGGTGCCGGTGATCGGCTCGAAGGTTTCGATCTTGCTCATGCCCACGCCTTGCGCGTGCGCGGCGAGGGCGAAGACGCCGAGCAATGCGGCGGCGAAGCGGTAGGTGGCGCGGCGCGGCATCGGCGGGATTCCGGCGGTGGGGTTGCGCCGATTCTAAGCCCGCTGTCGCGGTGCAGCGTGTTCGATGCGGGGGGCAGCGCGAGTGGCGGTTTGGGGCGGGGCGCGCGTGGGCTGTTGCGGTGTGGTTGCGGATTCGCGGTCGCGGCTTGCGCCGCTCCTACAGGTAGGCCATGTCGGTTTTGTTGGGCGCTGTTCGGGCAAAAAAAATCCCGGCCGGAGCCGGGATTCTTTCGATGCATCGATGCGGGACCGGAGATTCGTTCAAACAAATCCCCATTGCCGCTGTTAACGCTTACAGCGCGTAACCGAACTGCTGCCGGAACTGCTCGGCGAATTCCTCGTAATCGAAGCGCTGATTCTGCGTACCCGGATGCTCGACCTTCAACGCGCCCATCAGATTGCTCATGCGGCCGATGGTCAGCCAGTCGAAGCCCTTCTCGATGCCGAAGATCAAACCGGCGCGGAACGCGTCGCCGCAGCCGGTCGGATCGGTCACGCGGCGCTCGTGCGCCGGCGGGATGTCGTAGCTCTTCTCGGGTGTGTGGATCTGCGAGCCGTGCGGGCCGCGGGTGGTGATGTAGGCCTTGACCCGCTTGACGATGTCGTTCTCGCTCCAGCCGGTGCGCTCTTGCAGCAGGTTGGATTCGTAATCGTTGACGGTGACGTAGTCGGCCTGTTCGATGAAATGGCGCAGCTCTTCGCCGTTGAACAACGGCATCGCCTGGCCCGGATCGAAGATGAAGGGAATGCCGCCCTCGGCGAATTCCTGCGCGTTCTGGATCATGCCTTCGCGGCCGTCGGGGCTGACGATGCCGAAGGTCACGCCCTTCACGTCGCGCACGTGGTTCTCGTACGAACGCATCATCGCGCCCGGATGGAACGCGGTGATCTGGTTGTTGTCGTGATCGGTGGTGATGAAGGCCTGCGGCGTGAACAGCTCCGGGATTTCCTTCACGCACTCCAGGCGAATGTCCTGCTCGATGAACCATTCGCGGTACGGACCGAAGTCCTGGCCGACGGTGGCCATCGGAATCGGATCGCCGCCGAGCAGCTTGAGGTTGTAGGCGATGTTGCCGGCGCAACCGCCGAACTCGCGACGCATGCGCGGCACCAGGAACGACACATTCAAGATGTGCACCTTGTCCGGCAGGATGTGGTTCTTGAACTGGTCCGGAAACACCATGATGGTGTCGTAGGCCAGAGAGCCGCAGATCAGCGCAGACATTGGTTCACCCCGAGATATTTTTATTGGATTCGTCGTTCTGCGCGGCCCGGTGGCGAACGCAAAAGCGGGCGGTATAAGACCGCCCGGCGGCGTAGGGTAGCCGCTGGGCGCGCGGCCGGCCAGTTTTTTAGCGCCGCCGGGGCGAGGATGCCGGGCGATCGGAGAAGTTGCGAGGGTCCCGGCCGCCGGTCGGGGGCCGGGTCCGGGGCGGGGCGGCGACAGGGTCGCGACAGCCTCGGGGCCGGGCCGGGCGCCGGGGTTGTACCTAGGGTTATCCCCAGGGTCGGCGGGGCCCGCCGCGGCCGCTTGCTGAATAGCCGGGGCGCAGCGAAACCGTTGATTTTCCTTGCTCGCAGGGGGGGCGATTGCTAGGCTAACGCCCCCGCTTCGCCCTTACTTTTGACGGCCCAATCCCCCGATGTTCAAGAAGTTTCGCGGCATGTTCTCCAATGACCTGTCCATCGACCTGGGCACGGCCAACACCCTCATTTATGTGCGTGGGCAAGGGATTGTCCTGAACGAACCGTCCGTGGTCGCAGTGCGCCAGGACCGGATGATCGGCGGCAACCGCACCGTGGCTGCGGTCGGCGGCGAGGCCAAGCAGATGCTCGGCCGTACCCCCGGGCACATCACCACCATCCGGCCGATGAAGGACGGCGTCATCGCCGACTTCACCTACACCGAGGAAATGCTCAAGCATTTCATCCGCAAGGTGCACAAATCGCGCTTCCTGCGCCCGAGCCCGCGCGTGCTGGTGTGCGTGCCCTGCGGCTCGACCCAGGTCGAGCGCCGCGCGATCAAGGAATCGGCCGAAGAGGCCGGCGCGCGCGAGGTCTACCTGATCGAAGAACCGATGGCCGCGGCGATCGGCGCCGGCATGCCGGTGACCGAGGCGCGCGGCTCGATGGTGGTCGACGTCGGCGGCGGCACCACCGAGGTCGCGGTGATCGCGCTCAACGGCATCGTCTATTCGGCCTCGGTCCGGATCGGCGGCGACCGCTTCGACGAATCCATCATCAACTACGTCCGCCGCACCTACGGCACCCTGATCGGCGAGGCCACGGCCGAGCGGATCAAGCTGGAAATCGGCTGCGCCTACCCGCAGGAACGCGCCGCGGTGATCGAGATCTCCGGCCGCAACCTCGCCGAGGGCGTGCCGAAGATGGTCCAGATCAACTCCAACGAAGTGCTCGAAGCGCTGCGCGAGCCGCTGGCCGGCATCGTCTCGGCGATCAAGCTGGCGCTGGAACAGACTCCGCCGGAACTGTGCGCCGACGTCGCCGAGCGCGGCATCGTGCTGACCGGCGGCGGCGCGCTGCTGCGCGACCTGGACCGCCTGATCAGCGAAGAAACCGGCCTGCACGTGCAGGTGGCCGACGATCCGCTGACCTGCGTCGCCCGTGGCGGCGGCCGTGCGTTGGAACTGGTCGACATGCACGGCAACGAGTTCTTCGCGCCGGAGTGAGGCCGGCCATGGGGAATCGGACACCGGGAATCGCACAACCCGTTCGCCGCTTCCGGTTTCCCGCGCTTTCCGGCGTTAATGTCCGTAGTACCTGGCAGGCGTACGCAGCGACCCATCGCTGCGTTCGCGCTTTTACGACTCCCGATTCCCGATTTCCGACTCCCGGCCCTTAATGCCTCCCTACGCCGGTCCCTCCACCGCAGCCCGTAGCGGCGAAGTCGCCGATACGTTGCGCCTGATGGCGTATCTGGCTCTCGCGCTGGTGCTGATCGTGCTCGACCACCGCGGCGGCTGGCTCAACCAGGCGCGCAAGCAGGCGGCCACCGCAGTGGCGCCGTTGTGGGCGGTGGCCGGTTGGCCCGGCCGCTTGGTCGAACGGGTCAGCGACGACGCCGGCACCCTCAGCCAGCTCACCGAAGAAAACCGCCGGCTGCGCAACGAGGCGCTGGTCAACCGCGCGCGCATGGCGCGGCTGCAGTCGGTGGCCGCCGACAACCAGCGCCTGCGCGGCCTGCTGGAAGCGGCCGAGCGCGGCAACCTCGACGTGGTGCTGGCGCCGATTCTAGATATCGACCTGGACCCGACCCGCCAGCGCCTGATCCTCGACGCCGGCAGCCGCGACAAGATCCGCGTCGGCCAGAGCGTCATCGACGCCGGCGGCCTGCTCGGCCAGATCACCGGCATCACCCCGCTGCACGCCAGCGTGCTGCTGATCACCGACCCCTCGCACGCGGTGCCGGTGGCGGTGGCGCGCAACGGCGTGCGCCTGGTGGTGTACGGCGAAGGCCGCAGCGACCGCCTGACCCTGCGCAGCGTGCCGCTGTCCAGCGACGTGCGCGTCGGCGACGTGCTGGTGACCTCCGGCCTGGGCGGGCGCTTCCCGCCGGGCTTCCCGGTCGGCACCATTGCCGCGCTCAAGCCCGACGACAGCCGCGCGTTCCTGGTCGGCGAAGTGAAACCCTCCGCCCAGCTCGACCGCGGCCGCGAGGTGCTGGTGCTGCTGTCGCTGCCGCCGGTGCCGGCCGACGCCACCCAGTTCGACACCCAGCCGGCGATGCCCGAAGCCCCCGGCGCGTCCTCGCCGGCCGCCCAGGCCGCGGCCGAGAACGCCGCCGGCGCCGCCGCCATCGCCGCGGCCAAGAAATCGCACGTGCAGTCCAACACCCGCCCGGACGATCCGGCCGCGACCGCCGCGCAAGCGCGCGACGCCGCCGCCTCGCGCGACGCGGCC
>NZ_JBAMDI010000127.1:0-32100 GCF_036961695.1 Pseudomonas sp. CGJS7
CGGCGGCATCGGTAGAATGCGCGGCATGAGCGATTTCGACCGCGTACGCGATTACCTCTCCGGCCTGCAGGACCGCCTGTGCGCCGCCATCGAACAGGCCGACGGCCAGGCGCGCTTCGTCGAAGACATCTGGCAGCGCCCGGAAGGCGGCGGCGGCCGCACCCGCATCCTGCGCGGCGGACAAGTGTTCGAGCAGGCCGGCATCGGCTTTTCCGACGTCTCCGGCAGCAAGCTGCCGCCGTCGGCCAGCGCCGCGCGGCCGGAACTGGCCGGCGCGTCCTGGCGCGCGGTCGGGGTGTCGCTGGTGTTCCATCCGAACAATCCCTACCTGCCGACCACCCACGCCAACGTGCGCTACTTCCGCGCGATGCGCGACGGCGAAACCGTGGCCTGGTGGTTCGGCGGCGGCTTCGATCTGACCCCGTTCTACCCGTTCATCGAAGACGTGCGCCATTGGCACGGCACCGCCCGCGCGCTGTGCGAGCCGTTCGGCGGCGAAGAGCGCTATCAGGCGCACAAGCGCTGGTGCGACGACTACTTCTTCCTCAAGCACCGCAACGAAACCCGCGGCGTCGGCGGCTTGTTCTTCGACGATCTGCACGGCGATTTCGAACGCGACTTCGCCTATCAGCGCGCGGTCGGAGACGGGTTCCTCGACGCTTATCTGCCGCTGGTGGAGCGTCGCCGCGATACCGCCTTTGGCGAGCGCGAACGGCAGTTCCAGCTGTACCGGCGCGGGCGTTATGTCGAGTTCAATCTGGTGTTCGACCGCGGCACCTTGTTCGGGCTGCAATCGGGCGGGCGCACCGAATCGATTCTGATGAGCCTGCCGCCGCTGGTGCGCTGGGAATACGGCTTCAGCCCAGAGGCGGACAGCGATGAGGCCAAGTTGGCCGCGTATCTGACGCCGCGCGATTGGTTGGGCGAAGCGCAAGGCTGATCGCCTGCAGCGATAGCTGCCTGTAGGAGCTGCGACCGCGACATCCGGCTTGCGTCGTCAGCGGGGTTTCGCGGTCGCAGCTCGCGCAGCTCCTACAGGGCGCCGTCGCGACAACGCTCAGGATCTGGCTCAACCGGCCTTCTTCAACATCGTGATGTGGCCGTTGGTTTCCAGCATCGCCAGGGCGATGTGGTCGACCTCATCGCAATCGTTCTCGCGCATGGCTTTCTCGAAATCGGCACGGCTAACCAACTCGCGCCGCAGCACGTTGCGGAAGACGTGGCCGTCGCGCGCCAACACCACCGGCTCGCCTTCCAGCACCCGTTCGGCCCGCGCGCTGCGCGCGGCGAGGTAGCCGATCGACCAGTTCAAGGTCATCAGCGTGGTCGCCAGGATCAGTCCGCCGGTGACCGAGTTGTCGCTGCCCAGCAGCGCGTTCTGCACCGCGTTGCCCAGCAGCACGATCAGCAGCATGTCGAACGAGGTGAACTGCCCCATCGTGCGCTTGCCGGACAGGCGGATCATCGCCAGCAGCACGAAGTAGACGATGCAGGCGCGGACCAGGTACTCCCACCACGGCATCGACAGGTGAAAGGCGTCGGACATCGGGCGGGCTCCTGGCGGCGATGGCGCGATTGTGGCGCGGCGGCGGGTGGAGTGGGCGTAACGGGTTGCAGGCGCCACGCCAAGCGCCGTGGGCACTCCCGCGAGGCTTCAGCGCGCCCTCTCCAGACCGTCATTCCCGCGTAGGCGGGAATCCAGGGCCTTTCATGCGAGAACGTTTGAAGTCGCTGGATTCCCGCGTTCGCGGGAATGACGTCCTGGAAGGGTGACGCTGAAGTCTCTGGATTCCCGCCTTCGCGGGAATGACGTTCTGGGGAGATGACGCTGAAGGCTCTTGGCTCTGGATGTTCGGCTCCGCCGAAGTAAAGCGGAGCCTGCCTGCGCGGGAATGACGGCCCCGGCCATCGCGGCCCCGGCGGCTTTCCGGCGGCTTTCCGGCGGCCCCGGCGCTTTCCGGAGCCCCAAATAAAAAGCCCCGCAGGCAGGGGGGGCCGGCGGGGCTGGTGGAGCGTGCCCTGGGGAGGGGGCGTTCGCTCCGGGGGATCACTCCAGGGGAGGGAGAGATCGGCGACAGACGTTGCATCTGTCGCGACCTATATGACCACCTGGCACATGGATAGTTCGTGAAGACCAGAGTTAATAAATTGTTGGGTTCAGGACCGATTCATTAAACCAAGCCCTGCAAAATCAATGGCTTCCAGATAATCAATGCGCTTCGTCCCAATTAATACCGACACCGCTGTCTACCACCAGCGGCACGCGCAATGTGGCGGCCGCCGCCATCCGCCGCGAGGCTTCCTCGCGCAGTTCCGGGATGAACGCCTCGTCGGCTTCGAATACCAGTTCGTCGTGCACCTGCAGGATCATCTTGGCACGCGCGCTGTGAGCGCCGAGCCAAGCATCGATGTCGATCATCGCGCGCTTGATGATGTCGGCCGCGGTGCCCTGCATCGGCGCGTTGATCGCCGCGCGTTCGGCGCCCGCGCGCAGGCCCTGGTTGGAGGCCTTGATGTTGTCCAGATACAGGCGCCGGCCGAACACGGTCTCCACATAGCCCTGCTCGCGCGCCTCCTGGCGGGTGCGCTCCATGAAATCGCGCACGCCGGGGTAACGGCTGAAGTACAGGGCGATGTAGTCCTGCGCCTCGCCGCGGCCGATGCCGAGCTGGCGCGCCAGACCGAACGCGCTCATGCCGTACATCAAACCGAAGTTGATCGCCTTGGCCGCGCGGCGTTCGTTGCCGCTGACCTCGTCCAGGGATTTCTTGCCGAACACTTCCGCCGCGGTGGCGCGGTGCACGTCGGCGCCGGATTCGAACGCGCGCACCAGGCCGGCGTCTTCCGACAGGTGGGCCATGATCCGCAGTTCGATCTGCGAGTAGTCGCAAGCCAGCAACCGCCGGCCCTCCGGCGCGATGAAGGCGCGGCGGATGCGGCGGCCGTCGTCGGTGCGGATCGGAATGTTCTGCAGGTTCGGATCGCTTGAGGCCAGCCGCCCGGTGGCCGCGCCGGCCTGGTGATAACTGGTGTGCACGCGGCCGGTGTGCGGGTTGACCATTTCCGGCAATTTGTCGGTGTAGGTGCTGCGCAGCTTGGCCAGACCGCGGTATTCCAGGATCACCCGCGGCAGTTCGTGCTGATCGGCGATCGCTTCCAGCGCTTCTTCGTTGGTGCTCGGCTGGCCGGTCGGGGTCTTCACCAGCACCGGCAGCTTGAGCTCATCGAACAACAAGGCTTGCAGCTGCTTCGGCGAATCCAGGTTGAAGGTGCGCCCGGCCAGTTCGGTCGCCTTGATCTGCGCATCGAGCATGCGCTTGCCCAGGTCCTGCGATTGCCGGCGCAACTCATCGCCGTCGACCATCACCCCGTTGGCCTCGACCCGCGCCAGCACCGGCACCAGCGGCATTTCGATCTCGCGGTAGACCTTCTCCAGCTCCGGCTCGGCGGCCAGACGCGCGCCGAGCACGCGGTGCAGGCGCAAGGTCACGTCGGCGTCTTCGGCGGCGTAAGCGGTGGCGTCGTCGATGGCGACCTGCGAGAACGCGATCTGCTTGGCGCCCTTGCCGGCGACGTCGGCGTATTTGATCGTGTCGTAACCCAGATAGCGCTTGGCCAGCGAATCCATGTCGTGGCGGCTGGCGGTGGCGTTGTAGACGAAGCTCTCCAGCATGGTGTCGTCGGCGTAACCGGCCACCTCGACGCCGTGACGGCGCAGCACGTGCAGGTCGTACTTGCCGTGTTGGCCGAGCTTGCGCCGGGCCGGATCGGCGAACACCGGACGCAGCGCCGCCAGCACCGACTCGCGATCGAGCTGGGCCGGCGCGCCGGGGTAGTCGTGGCCCAGCGGGATGTACACCGCGCGGCCGGTCTGGGTGGCGAAGCTCAGGCCGACCAAGTTGGCCAGCATCGGGTCGAGCGAATCGGTTTCGCTGTCGAAGGCGAATTCGTCGCTGGACTGCAACTCGGCCACCAGCGCATCGAGCTGCGATTGGGTCGTGATGGCCTCGTATTCGCCCTTGACCGACAGGGCGGCGTCGGGCGCCTCCGCGGCCGCGCTGGAGCGCGCGTGGCCGGCGGCGGTGGCGCGCAAGCCGGCGCGGTCGGAGGCGATCTCGTTGGCGGTGGCGTTGGCGCCGCCCTCGATCTCGCGCAGCGCCTGCTTGAAGCCGTAGCGCGCATACAGCGTGCGCAGCGCTTCCAGATCGCGCTCGCGCAGCGCCAGTTCCTGCGGCCCGCGCTCGAGTTCGACATCGGTCTTGATCGTGGTCAGCACGCGGTTGAGCGGCAGCCGGCCGAGCGCGGCGCGCAGGTTGTCGCCGATCTTGCCCTTGATCTGGCCGGCGTGTTCGATCACCCCGTCCAGGGTGCCGTACTCGCCCAGCCACTTGGCCGCGGTCTTGGGCCCGCACTTCTCAACGCCGGGGACGTTGTCGACAGTGTCGCCCATCAGCGAGAGCAGATCGACGATCTGATTCGGATTGACCCCGAACTTTGCGAACACCGCCTCATCCGAATCCATCCGGCTGCCGCTCATGGTGTTGACCAGGGCCACGCCCGGGCGGACCAGCTGAGCGAAGTCTTTGTCGCCGGTGGAAATGGTGACGTCGATGGACTCGGCGTTGGCGCGCAGCGCCAGCGTGCCGATCACGTCGTCGGCCTCGACCCCGTCGATGCGCAGGATCGGAATGCCCAGCGCTTCGACGATCTCGCACATCGGCAGGATCTGCGCGCGCAGATCGTCCGGCATCGGCGGACGATTGGCCTTGTACTGCGGGTCGAGGTCGTCGCGGAAGGTCTTGCCGGGCGCGTCGACCACGAAGGCGACGAAGTCCGGGCGCTCGCTCAAGGTCGAGCGCAGCATGTTGACCACGCCGAACAGCGCGCCGGTGGGTTCGCCGGCATCGTTGCTCAGCGGCGGCAGCGCGTGGAAGGCGCGGTAGAGGTAGCTGGAACCATCGATCAGGACGAGTCTTTTCATGGGACCGATTCTACCCCCAGTGGTCTACGCTCAGTGGTCGCCGGGGCTGCGAATGCGGCCCGCGCGCTGCGCCCCATGCGCACCCTTAACGCCGCCGCGGCGTATGCTGTCGGCCTGAAATCCGGAGAAACGCCATGCGCGCCCCCCACGCGTCGCCGACGCCCCTCGCCGCCCTGCTCGGCCTCTCGCTCGCCCTGGCGCTGAGCGGCTGCGCCACCACCCGCGCGGCCGAGGATCCCACCGCCGCGCTCAGCAACGCCGAAATCCGCACCCGCACGGTCGAGAACGGCGACGTGCTGGAGGAATACCGGGTCGCCGGGCAACTGCGCGCGGTCAAGATCACCCCCGCGCGTGGGCCGGTGTATTACCTGGTCGACGAAAACGGCGACGGCAAGCTCGATACCAGCAAGGGCGAAGGCACAGTCTCACCGGTGTATTTCAAGCTGTTCAGCTGGTAAGCCCCGCGGCTTGGCGGCCGCCGCGCGCGGGCCGCTGTCGAACCTCTCTCATTAATTCCGCCTGGGAATCGCATGCCCGCTTCGTCCGCGCCCGAAATCCGCACCGTCGTCGGCGACGCCGAACTGCGCGCCGTATGGCCGCTGGTGTCGCAACTGCGGCCCGAGTTCGATGAGCCGCGCTTCATCGCCCAGATGCACCGGCAGATCGCCGAAGGCTGCCGCGCCACCGTCGCCTACGACGGCCAAGGCGTGCCGCGCGCGTTCGCCTGCTGGCGGGTGATGGAGATGCTCGCGGTCGGCCTGCACGTGTATGTCGACGATCTGATCACCGACCAATCGGTGCGCAGCCAGGGGTACGGCAAGGCGATGCTGGATTGGCTCAAGGCCGAAGCCAAGCGGCTGGGCTGCGCGCGGCTGCAATTGGACTCGGGCACCCAACGCCAGGATGCGCACGCGTTCTATCTGCGCGAGCGGCTGCGCATCGAGGCGTTCCATTTCGGGGTGAAGCTGGACTGAGGGCGGCGGCCGTCTACTCGGGCGACAAGCGCTTTTGCAGAAACAGCCGCTGCCGGCCGCGCGGAAAATCCTCCAGCCGGCCGAATTCGCGGTATCCCTGCTTCAGATAAAACCCTTCGGCCTGCCAGTCGAACGTGTCCAGATGCGCCGCATTCGCTCCGGACTCGATCGCGCTTGCTTCGATCCGCGCCAGCAACGCCGCGCCGAGCCCATGGCCGCGCGCGGCTTGCTCGACCCACAGCGCCTCCAGGTGCAACCAGCCCAAGCCGACATAGCCGACCGCGCCGCCGATCAAGCGCCCGTCGGCGGCGTGCGCGGCCAGCCACAGCGGTTTGAAATCGTGCGCGCCGATGACTTCGCTGTTGAACCGGCGCAGGCCGGCGCAGATCGCCTCGGCCTCGGATTCGCTGGCGGGCGCGATCCGCGCTTGCGGGTCGGCGTGTGGGTTCGAAGTCATGGCGCTTGAGCGTGGTCGAGTCGGCGACGAGGCAAGTTTTACTCCACCGCGATGCGATCTCCCGGCCCCTCATCGCAGAAGGGAGCCGGGGCGACCGCGCCGCGACTCAGCCCTCGGGCGCCGCCGGCGGGTTGTTCTCGCTGTTGGCGGCTGCGGGCTTGTTGCGATAACGCTCGAACCACCCCAGCGTATTGAGCACCTGCGCCAGGGTTTCGCTGGGCCGCGCGCCGATGCCGTGCGAGGCGCCGGGGATGCGGATCATCGCGGTGTCCACGCGATGCAGCTTGAGCGCGGTGTAGTACTGCTCGGTTTCCGAGATCGGCGTGCGGTAGTCGCTCTCGCCGGTGATCAACATCGTCGGCGTCTTGACCTTGCCCACGTACGCCAGCGGCGACAGCCTCCAGTACAGCTCCTGCGCTTCCCACGGCGGGCCCGGGAACCAGTGCTGGGTGATGTAGGACGGGCCGTCGGAGGTCAGCGCGAAGCTGGTGAAGTTGATCACCGGCTTGGCCACCACCGCGGCGCGGAAGCGATCGGTGTGGCCGACGATCCACGCGGTCAGCACGCCGCCGCCGGAGCCGCCGGTGACGTAGAGCTGTTGCGGATCGACATAGCCCTTGGCGATGGTCGCGTCGACCGCGCTCATCAGATCGTCGTAATCGTGGCTGGGATAGTTCTGGTGGATATGATCGGCGAAGGCCTGGCCGTAACTGGTGCTGCCGCGCGGGTTGAGATACAGCACCACATAACCAGCGGCGGCGTAGAGCTGGGTTTCCACGGCGAAGCGCGGGCCGTAATTGGCGTACGGGCCGCCGTGGATTTCCAGCAGCAACGGGTAACGCTTGCCGGGCTGGAACTGCGGCGGTTTGACGATCCAGCCTTGCACGTCCAGGCCGTCGGCCGAGGACTTGGTCCACAGCGTTTCGACCTCGCCCAGGCGCTTGCGCGCGAGCGAGTCGGCGTTGAGATCGGTCAGCACCCGCGACTTGCCGCCGCGCTCGACCACCGCCACATCGGCCGGGCGCGAGGCGGTGCCGCGGGTATAGGCCACGCGCGCGCCGCCGACCGAGAAACTGCCGCCCGGATACGGCCGGCCGATGGTGGTGCCGCCGACGTCGTCGGCGACCGATTCGACCTTGCCGCCGCCCGCGCCGATCCAGCCCAGATGGCTTACGCCTTCGCGGTCGTAACCGAAATACACGCCGCGGCCGCTGCGATCCCATTGCGGGTTTTCGATGTCGTAATCGAAGGATTCGGTCAGCGCGCGCGATTTGCCGCTGGCCAGGTCCAGCACATACAGATGGGTGACCTGATAGCTGCGCTTGCGGTCGTCGTAGCCCAGATACGCCAGTTGCCGGCCGTCGGGCGACAGCACCGGCGACACATCGGGCCCGGCGCGGTCGGTCAAGGCCACGGTTTCGCCGCTGGCGACATCGACCCGGTAAATGTCGTTGTCGATCGGCCGATACTCGGCATCGGCGCGACGGTTGGACACCACGAACAGCGAAGCGCCGTCGCGGCTCCACACCGGCACGGAGTCGTGGTCGAAGTCGCCGCGGGTGACCTGGCGCGGAGTGCCGCCGTCGGCCGGCATCACGAACACATGGGTATAGCCCGGCTTGAAGTAACCGGCGCCGTCGCCGCGGTAGTTCATGCGGTCGATCAGCTTGACCGCGTCGGCCCACTGCGCGCCCTCGGGTTTGGCCGGCAACTGGGCCAAGGGCGTGGTGTCGGCGGCGACGTGCATGGTGAACGCGAGCCAGCGCCCGTCCGGCGACCAGGCCAGATTGGATGCGCCCTCGGTGAGACGGCTGATCGCCGACTGCTGGCCGCTGTCCATCCAGCGCACCCAGATCTGCGCCGAACCGTCGCGGTCGGACACCCAGGCGATGCGGTCGCCGCTGGGCGACCACACCGCGGCGCCGTCGCCGAACGCGCCGCCGGTCAGCGCGCGCTGTTTGCCGCTGTCGGCGTCGATCAGCCACAGATTGCTGCGCCGGCGGTCCTTCATGATGTCGAAGAACTTGCGCTGGTAAACGATGCGGCGTCCGTCCGGCGAGATCGCCGGCGCGTCGGCCCATTCCAGGTCGAACAGATCCTTGGGTTGCAGATTGCGCGGATCGGTGTGCGGATCGGCGGCGTAAGCGGCCGGCGCGGACAACGCCAGCGCGGCGGCGAGCAGGAGACGTGCGAGCATCGGAGGTTCCGTCAGGCAGGCATGAGAAGCGCAGCCTAGGCGCTCGCGAATGCGCCTTTACAGTGTCGTTCGTCGTGGCCGCGACACAGGCCGAACGGCACGCGCGCGCGCCGTCGCGGGCTGCTAGGGTGCCCGGCAGGTCCACAGGGGGCTTCACGGATGATGGCCATGATTTCGACTCGCCCATCGCGCGGCCGCGCTCTGCGCTGGCTGGCCGCCGGTTTGCTCGCGCTGTTGGCCGCCTGCGGCGAGCCGGCCGCGAACGTCGAGCAACCCAAGCGCTACGACCGGCTCGGCGTGCAGATGCAGATTCCGGCCAACTGGAAGCTCAGCGACGATGAGCGCGTGTCCGGCATGCATTACCTGGCCGTGGAAAGTCCGGGCTCGGCGCTGTTCATCGCCATGATCCAATCCGACGGCGGCCGCGACCTGGGAGAATTCGCGCGCAGCTTCTCGGCCGATGCCGACAAGTCGATGCCGGCGATGCTCAGCGGCGAAAGCCGCTTCGATCTGTCCGGCTTCGCCGAGGGCACCGTGCGCGAGCGTTATGTCGCCAGCATCGGCGGGGTGAAGGTTCCGCACCTGCGCGAGTACCACAAGATCACCGGCGCGCATCGCACCGCATTCCTGATCACCCAGAGCGCGGAAGAAGACCTCGCCCAGACTCAGCCGGGGTTCGATCTGTTGGTGAAGTCGTTCAAGCTCACCGATCGCTGAGGCGCAGCGCGCCTCAGCCTTGGCAGCGGCTGCGCAGGTTCAGGGCGTGGGCGATGTCGCGCCAGTCGAACGCGCCGACCGCCTGATCGTCGTGGACGGCGTAGAACACGCCGTCGGGGAAGCGCGGCGAGCCGGCCTGTTGCAGCCACACGCCGTCGGTGTTGCCGACGGTGCGGCCGGCGAAGGTGCCCAGGTGACGCAGGCTCACCCGATCGAACACGTGGAAGGCGCTGCGGTCTTTGTATTGGTCGGTGGCGATCCAATAACCGCTGCCGTCCTCGCACTGCCACAGCGCGATGCCTTCGGCCTGGGCCTTGAACAAGCCCAGGCCCAGGGTGCGGCCGCGGTAGCGTCCGTCCAGGCCGTACTCGCGAATCGCGGTGCCGGTGGCCAGGTCTTCCTCGGCGATCAACAGCCGGTCGTGGGCCGGATCGCCCCAGATCGATTCCGGTACGCGGATCGCGCCTTCGGCGCTGGTATCGCCGAAGGCGCCGAGGTGGCGCGCGACCGGCCTGGCGCCGCCGAGCGCGATCCGGTAGCGCTGCATGCGCCGGCCCAGTTGTTCCAGCGGCGGCGGGATTTCGTTGCCGTCGGCGTCTTCGCCGGCCATGTAGGCATCGGTGACGATCGCTTCCAGTTCGTTGGCGCCGAGCGCGCGCACCCAGATGCCGTAGGGTTGCTGCAGTTGCTCGGCGCCGAAGCTGGTCAGCGGCCGCAGCCGCGGCGTGCGGGTGTCGGCGATGCCCGGCGCGTTGAGCGGCGCGTCCGCCAGCGATAGCGACAACACCTGCACGCGGCGGTTGTCGCGTTCGACCACGAACGCCAGATCGCCGACCACGGCGATGCCGTTGGGCCGGCGGAATTCGCCCAGGCCGCCGCCTTCGCGGCCGTAACGCGCGACCGCGTCGCCGCGCTCGCCGTCGTAGATCGCCAGGCCGCCGCCCTGCTTGGCCGTCGCCAGCACCCACAAGCGTCCGTTCGGCGCGCGCCAGACCGCCGGCGAATCGATGTTGTCCTGCGGCGTGGCCGCGGTCACGAAGGCCTCATCGACCTGGGCGAAGGCCAGGCCCGCGCGGGCCAGCAACGGATCGGCGTCGCCGCGTTCGTCGGGTTCGCGTTGCGCGGCCGGCGCCGATGCCGATGCCGATGCGACGCCATCGCGCGGCGCGTCCGCAGTCGCGCAGCCGGCCAGAACCAAGGCGATGGAGAGGATCGAGATCGAGCGTTTGGGCATGGACGCGGTCGCTTCGGCGGCATTGTTACCGACGCCGTTATAGAACCGTCACATTCCGCTTTCATGACAGCGACGGCGCGCGCGAGCACGCGCCGGAACGATAAATCGCGCACACAGTCATCGTCCTGCCATCGCATGGACTTACAACGCTCGCCATCTGTTCACCGGCCCCTCCCATGCGCAGCCCGCGACGCTTCACGCTCAGCCACCACGCGCTCAGCGCCGCCTTATCGATCTGCCTCGCCGCGCCGGCCGTGGCCGCCGACGCGCCCGCCGAGGCGACCGATCTCGACCGGGTCACCGTGACCGGCCAGATCGCCTACCGCGACCGCAGCGAGGCCACCGCGCCGACGCTGAGCTACGGCCTGGACTACTTCCAACGCTTCGAACCATTGACGGTCGGCGACATGCTCAAACGCGTGCCGAGCGTGGGCTTCGTCTCCGACGTGCTGGAGTACGACGGCGCGCGGCTGCGCGGTCTGGACCCGGGCTACACCCAGATTCTGATCAACGGCAAGAAAGTGCCCGGCGCCGGCGGCGACCGTTCGTTCTATGTCGACCGCATTCCGGCCGAACTGGTCGAACGCATCGAAATCATCCGCAGCCCCAGCGCCAACCGTTCCGGCGATGCGGTCGCCGGCGCGCTCAACATCGTGCTGCGCGACGCCTACGAATTCGACGGCGGCTATCTGCGCGCCGGCGCGCTGCATTTCGACGACGGCAAGACCAAGCCGGTGTTCGGCGCGGTCGGCAGCGGCGAATTCGCCGGCGGCCGCGTGCTCGGCGGCATCAACGTGCAGGGCCGGCACAACCCCAAGCGCAAGCGCAGCGACCGGTTCGAATCGCTCGGCGGCGATTTCGTCGACCGCGAAGACCAGAGCGACGTGCGCGACGGCACCGACTACTCCGGCAACCTGTCCTACACCCGCGACATCGGCAGCGGCCGGCTCAGCGTGGACGGCTTCTACGTGCGCACCGACCGCACCGAGACCGAGCATTCGCGCGAGTACAACGACCCGTCCAGCCTTGCGCGCGGGCATCTGCTGTCGATCAACGATCAGAAAGTCGATATCCAGCAAGACAACGCCAGCCTCAACGCCCGCTACGCCTTCGACCTGGCCGGCGGCCGCAGCGAGATCGACCTGGGCTACGCGCGCTTCGAAGACCGCCGCCACGACACCGAGCAGGAAGTCGGTTACGACGCCGAAGACAGCCCGCCCTCGTTCGACGGCTTCGAAGGCACCCGTATCCTCGGCGACACCCGCGACAGCGAGTTCAGCCTGAAGCTGGCGCACAGCCGCGCGCTCGGCGCGGCCAAGCTGGAGTTCGGCGTGGACGGCCTGGACAAGCGCCGCACCGCCTCGCTGCGCACCAGCGAAGTCAAGGCCAAGAAAGAAGGCCAGCCGCTGCCGCCGTATGCGCAGTTCGAGCGCCAGAGCAGCCGGATCGAAGAGCGCCGGATCGATCCGTACCTGATGTTTTCCGGCAAGCAAGGCCGGGTGGATTGGGAAACCGGCCTGCGCTACGAGACCACCCGCTCGAACATCCGCAGCCTGGCCGCGGAAGGCGACGACAGCGTGCGCGCCGACAAGGACTACGGCCTGCTGCTGCCCTCGGCGCATCTGCGCTTCAACCTGACCGAACACGACCGCCTCAGCGCGTCGCTGGCGCGCACCGTGCGCCGTCCCGACTTCGCCCAACTGTTGCCGATGACCTTGGAAAAGGAATACGGCGACAACGACTTCCTCGGCAATCCCGCGCTGCGTCCGGAAACCGCGTGGGGTCTGGACCTGGGTTACGAGCGTCGGCTGGGCCAGCGCGGCGTGGTCGGGGTGAACCTGTTCTATCGCAAGGTGCGCGATCTGATCGAAATCGTCGGCACCGGCCGGCCCAGCGCGGCCGCGCTGGAAGATCATGCCGACGCGGTCGATGAGTTTCTCGACGAACATCCTGGCGCAGGCCCCGGCACGCCCGGTTATCCGGCGCTGGATGCGGACAGCTTCGTGTTCACCGCGGCCAATATCGGCGACGGCCGGGTGTACGGAGCCGAATTCGACTTGTCCACGCCGCTGACGGCGTTGGGCTTGCCCGATACCGGGGTGTTCCTCAATTACTCATGGCTCGACAGCGACGTCGACGACGATTTCGGCAAGCGCCGTTTCAACAATCAGCCGCGCAGCGTGCTCAATGTCGGTTTCATTCAAGACCTGCCGGGCGTGGCGATGTCGTTCGGCGCCAGTTACCGGCGCCAGGGCGATGCGGCCTCGCGGGTGCTGGGCGAGGAGGTCTCGACCCATTACGGCGCCGATCTGGAGGCGTTCGTCGAGAAGCGCTTCGGCTCGCAGGTGGCGGTGCGTTTGACCGGGTCGAATCTGCTCAACGCCTCCAAGGATGAGGCGTTTCATAAGTTCGATACGTTGGACGATCAGAACGATCGCGATTACGACGAGTACGAGCGCGAAAGCGAGAAGGCGGGGCCGGTGTATCAGCTGACGGTGCGTTACGCGTTTTGATGGCAGGGCGTGGCGGCCCGTTCGGGCGGCTGCGCTGGCCTTCACCGCGGCTCGTTACTGCGGGCATTCATCTCGCCATACCCGCCTGCTCTTTTTGCTCGTCATTCCCGCGAAGGCGGGAATCCAGGGCCTTATCGCGACATGGCTCTGAAGTCTCTGGATTCCCGCCTTCGCGGGAATGACGAGCAAAAGCATGTGGCGGACGACGGGGCCGAAGGGCCTCGACTCGACTGGCGGGGCCCTTCTGCGACGAACACCGCGCCTTCATTGACGCGTTGAACGTTTAACTAGAGGGGCTGCAAATTCGCATACGCCAACACCAGCCACTTGCTCCCGGCATCGTCGAAATTCACCTGCACCCGCGCATGCGCGCCGGCGCCCTCGTAATCGGTGACCGTGCCGGTGCCGAAACTGGCGTGGCGCACTTGCGAGCCCAGCTTGACCGGCGGCGCCTCGATCGGCGCGTGGCCGAAGTCGCGGCGCGGCGCGCTGTTGAACGCCGGGCGCGAGACCTGCACCTTCGGCCGCACTTCGTTGAGCAAGGTCGAGGGAATCTCGCGCAGGAAGCGCGAAGGCATGCCGAACATGTCCATGCCGTGGATGCGGCGGCTTTCGGCGTAGCTGAGCACCAGTTTCTCGCGCGCGCGGGTGATGCCGACATAGGCCAGCCGGCGCTCTTCTTCCAGGCGCCCGGATTCTTCGGTCGAACGGTTGCTCGGGAACAGCCCTTCTTCCAGCCCGCCCAGGAACACCAGCGGAAACTCCAGGCCCTTGGCGCTGTGCAGGGTCATCAGCTGCACCCCGTCCTCGCCGGCCTGGGCCTGGCCTTCGCCGGCCTCCAGCGCCGCGTAGCTCAGGAACGCGATCAGCTCCGGCATCGCCGCGGCCTCATCCTCATCGCTGCGGCTGAAGCGCGAGGCCACCGAGACCAATTCGTCGAGGTTGTCGGTGCGCGAGTCGAGCTGGCCGCGCGATTCGTTGGCGTAGTGCTCGCGCAAACCCGAACGCTGCAGCACGTGGTCGATCTTCTCCGGCAGCGGCATGTCGGCCACGTCGCTTTGCAAGGTGTCGATCAGCAAAGCGAAACCGGCCAGGGCGTTGCGCGCGCGTCCGGCCAGCACGGTTTCCGACGACAGCCGCAGCGCGGCGTCCCACAACGAGACCGCGTCGGCGCGGGCGCGCTTGCGCACTTCATCGAGGGTGCGCTCGCCGATGCCGCGGGTGGGCGTGTTGACCGCGCGCTCGAACGCGGCGTCGTCGGCGCGGTTGGCGATCAGGCGCAAATAGGCCAGGGTGTCCTTGATTTCGGCGCGCTCGAAGAAGCGCTGGCCGCCGTACACGCGGTACGGCACCTGTTCGGACAGCAAGGCTTCTTCGTAGGCGCGCGACTGGGCGTTGCTGCGGTACAGGATGGCGACGTCGCCGTAACTGCCGCCGTCGCGCACCCACTGGCGCAGGCGCTCGATCACGAAGCGCGCTTCGTCCATCTCGTTGTAGGCCGCGTACAGGTCGATCGGCTCGCCGTGGCCGGTGTCGGTCCACAGCTTCTTGCCCAGCCGGTCCGGGTTGTGGGCGATGACCGCGTTGGCCGCGTCGAGAATATTCGCGCTGGAACGGTAGTTCTGTTCCAGGCGGATGGTCTGCGCGCCGGGAAAGTCGCGCAGGAAGCGCTGCACGTTCTCGACCTTGGCGCCGCGCCAGCCGTAGATGGCCTGATCGTCGTCGCCGACCACGAACACATGGCCGGTGTCGCCGGCCAGCACCCGCACGAAGGCGTACTGGATCGCGTTGGTGTCCTGGAATTCGTCGACCAGGATCTCGCGGAAGCGGTTGCGGTAGTGGCTCAGCAGCGCCGGGTTGTCGCGCAGCAATTCGTGCGCGCGCAGCAGCAGTTCGGCGAAGTCGACCAGACCGGCGCGCTCGCAGCGCTCCTGATAGGCCTCGTAGCAGCGCAGCATCACGTCGGCCCAATCGTCGCCGACCGGCTGGATGTTGCGCGGGCGTTTGCCTTCGTCCTTCTGCGCGTTGATCCACCAGCTGATCTGGCGCGGCGGGAAGCGGGTTTCGTCCAGTTCCAGCGCCTGCACCACGCGCTTGACCAGGCGCAGCTGATCGTCGCTGTCGAGCACCTGGAACCCTTCCGGCAACTTCGCCTCCTGCCAATGCAGGCGCAGCAGGCGGTGGGCCAGACCGTGGAAGGTGCCGATCCACATCCCGCGCGCGCCGCGCGCCAGCTGCGCGTCGACGCGCGTGCGCATTTCGCCGGCGGCCTTGTTGGTGAAGGTCACCGCCAGGATGCCGTGGGTGGGCACGCCATAGACTTCGTTGAGCCAGGCGATGCGGTGGGTCAGCACGCGGGTCTTGCCGCTGCCGGCGCCGGCGAGAACCAGGTAGTGGCCGGCCGGAGCCGAAACGGCCTCGCGCTGGGCCGGATTGAGTGCGTCGAGCAGGTGCGATACGTCCATCGGGCTATTGTAACGGCCCGGATGCGGGAACCTTCCCGTATCGCCCGGTTTCAAACCCGATCGGTTCCGAACCGATCACACAAGCGACGATCATGGCCTTGCGCGTTCCGCCGTTGCCGAGTCTGCTGCTTTGCGCCGCGATCACCGCGACGGCGGCTCCGGCGCGCGCGCAAACCGACGCCGCAGCCCCGGCCCGCGACACGGCGGCCGCCGAGCGCGCCGATGAACGGGTGATCCGCGCCGGCGACACCCGGCTGCGGGTGATCGTGGAAAACCCCGGCGATCGCGCCCGCGCCGATGAGCTGCACCGCTGGCTGGACGAATGCGCCCGCGCAGCGCTGACCGCGTTCGGCCGCTTCCCCTTGCGCGAAGCCAGCGTGCGCATCCGCCAGGTGCCGCGACGCGGCCGCGACCCCAGCCCGGTGCCGTGGGGCCAGACCCAACGCAGCGACGGCGTCTGGGTGCTGCTGTACGTGCGCGAAGACGCGAGCCTGGCCGAACTGCGCGCCGATTGGACCGCGGTGCACGAGCTTTCGCACCTGTTCCACCCGTATCTGGGCGATGAGGGCCGCTGGCTCGCCGAAGGGCTGGCCAGTTACTACCAGAACGTTCTGCGCGCGCGCGCCGGGTTGCTCGATCCGGATGAGGCCTGGCGCCGACTCGACGGCGGTTTTCAACGCGGGCGCGCGGTCGGCGTGGGGCAACGCATGGACCGGATGGGCTGGAGCCGTGGCGCAACCATGCGCATCTATTGGGCCGGCGCGGCGTATTGGCTGGAAGCCGACCTGGCCTTGCGCCGCGAGCGCGGCAACAGCCTGGAGCGGGTGCTGTCGCGCTATTCGCAATGCTGTCTGGACGGCGAGGAACACCTGGAACCGGAAGCCTTCGTCGCGGCGCTGGATCGCGCTGGCGGCGGTGGCGTGTTCGCGCGTTTGTACGAGCGCTATTCGGCGATGACCGAGTTTCCGTCGCTGGAGGCGGCCTATCGCGAGTTGGGTATCGGCCGGGAGGGGGGCTCGCTGAAATTCTCGGGCGATGCCGATGCGCTGCGGTTGCGGCGGGCGATCATGGAGCCGCAGCGGAAGGAGCCGCAGCGCAAATAGCCGCTGCCTGCGAGCCCCGCCCGCTTATCTGTAAGTCCTCACACCTCTGTAAGGCCTCACACCCGGAAAACCTCACCCCGTCATTCCGGCGAAAGCCGGAATCCATTTTGACGTTGCTCTACTTCCACGGCGCTGGGAGCCGGGAGAAAAATCAAAATGGATTCCGGCTTTCGCCGGAATGACGGGGTGATGGGTTCGAAGCGACTCGAAGCGAATCGAATCGACGACAGCTAAAGAACGGTGCGAGGCTCAAGCGCCCTCGCACCGCGCCATGACTCAATGCGCCTTGGCCGGCGCCTTGTGCGCGCTCATCAACTTGTCGGTCCAGGCGATACCGATCGCCGAGACGATGAACAGCAAGTGGATGATCGACTGCCACATCACCCCCGCCGCGCTGACTTCCGAACAGGTCGCCCGCAGCGTGGTCTTGACGTTCGCCGTCATCGCCGCGACCGCGCGCGCGGCCTCGTAGGCTTCCGGCGTGCCGCACAGCGGCAGGCCCAGGTTGCCGGCGCCGATGAAGGTCTTGAGCAGGTGGATCGAGGAGATGCCGATGATCGCCATCGCCAGCTTGACCTTGAGCACGCTGGCGTTGACGTGGCTCAGCCACTCGGGCTGATCGGGGTGGCCTTCCAGGCGCAGGCGCGAGACGAAGGTCTCATAACCGCCGACGATCACCATCACCAGCAGGTTGGAGATCATCACCACGTCGATCAGACCCAGCACGATCAGCATGATCGCCTGCTCGGTCAGACTGGCCGCGTCGCTGACCAGATGGATCAGCTCTTTGACGAACTGGAAGACGTAAACGCCCTGGGCGACGATCAGGCCCAGATACAGCGGCAACTGCAGCCAGCGCGAGCTGAAGATCAGGGCCGGCAGGGGATTGAGTCGGTTGATCTTGGGATCGGTCATACGGAACTCGGAACTCGTTGAATGGGAAGGCGATTCCCGCGCAGCGGGGCCCACAGAGTAGCCGGCCGGCGGCGACAAGGCCATGTCGGCGGGCCCATCGGCTTCAGCGGGCGGCTAAGCCGCGGCGCCGACGGCACACGCCGTCCCACCGGCGCGGCGGCCTCGCCCGCGGGGCCGCGCTTACACTGCCGCCTTTCTCCGCGGAGTCCGTCCCGATGATCGACCTGCATTACTGGCCAACCCCCAATGGCCACAAAATCACTTTGTTCCTGGAAGAAGCCGCTCAGGCCGGCGCCGGCCTGGAGTACTCGATCAAGCCGGTCGATATCGGCGCGGGCGATCAGTTCAAGCCCGAGTTCCTGCGCATCTCGCCCAACAACCGCATGCCGGCCATCGTCGACCATGCGCCGGCGGACGGCGGCGCGGCCATCAGTGTGTTCGAGTCCGGCGCGATCTTGCAGTATCTGGCGGAAAAGACCGGCCTGTTCGCGCCGAGCGCGACGCGCGCGCGGGTCGAGGTCAACGAATGGCTGTTCTGGCAGGTCGGCGGCTACGGCCCGATGCTCGGCCAGAACCACCACTTCAACCGCTACGCGCCGGAGAAGGTGCCGTACGCGATCGACCGCTATCAGCGCGAAACCGAACGGCTGTACGGCGTGTTGGACCGACGGCTGGCGGGCCGGGAGTACATCGCCGCCGATACACTGACCCTCGCCGATTTCGCCTGCTACCCCTGGACTCGCGAACACGAGTGGCACCACGTCGATCTGGCCCGTTATCCCAACGTGCAGCGTTGGCACGACGAGCTGAGCGCGCGGCCGGCCTTCCAACGGGCGTACGAAATAGGCAAGGTGTACCGGGCCGACAAGACCATGACCGACGAAATGCGCCGCAATTTGTTCGGCACGCCGGCACCCACGCCTTGATGCAGCAACCGACGCCGGACCGCGGTCCGGCGTCCGCCACGGAACCATCGTCCGCATGAAAAACTCCCGCCGCCTCGCTGTTTGCCTGCTCGCCATGTCGCTGACCGCCACCTCCGCCCTCGCCGCCTCCAAGCCCACCGCCGCGCCCGCGCCCGGCCGCCTGACCCTGGAAGCCCTGACCGGCGATGCGCCGCTGTCGGGTCCGAGCCTGGTCAAGGCCAAGATCGCGCCGGACGGCAGCCGGGTCGGCTTCCTGCGCGGCAAGCAACGCGACCGCAATCGCCTGGACTTGTGGGCCTACGACATCGCCAGCGGCAAGACCCAGTTGCTGGTCGACTCCGACGATGTGCTGCCCGGCGCGGAAGTGCTCAGCGACGAAGAGAAAGCGCGGCGCGAACGCCAGCGCATCGCCGCGCTGTCGGGCATCGTCGAATACCAATGGTCGCCCGACGGCAAGCGCCTGCTGTTCCCGCTCGGCGGCGAGCTGTATCTGTACGACCTGGAAAAATCCGGCAAGGCCGCGGTGCGCAAGCTCACCAACGGCGAGGGGTTCGCCACCGATCCCAAGCTCTCGCCCAAGGGCGGCTTCGTCAGTTTCGTGCGCAAGCGCAATCTGTGGGTGATCGATCTGGCCGACGGCAAGGCCACCCAGCTGACCCGCGACGGCAGCGACAGCATCGGCAACGGCGTGGCCGAATTCGTCGCCGATGAGGAAATGGACCGCCACACCGGTTACTGGTGGGCGCCGGACGATTCGGCCATCGCCTTCGCCCGCATCGACGAAACGCCGGTGCCGATCCAGAAGCGTTATGAGGTCTATCCCGACCGCACCGACGTGGTTCAACAGCGTTACCCGGCCGCAGGCGATCACAACGTGCTGGTGACGCTGAAAGTCGCCGGCATCGGCGCGCACGCCGGCGCGATCCGCGAGATCGACCTGGGCAAGGAACAAGATATCTATCTGGCGCGGGTGGATTGGCGCGATGCCGGCCGCCTGACCTTCCAGCGCCAATCGCGCGATCAGCACAAACTGGAGCTGATCGAAACCGATCTGGCCTCGGGCAAGCAGCGCACCCTGGCCACCGAAACCTCCAAGACCTGGGTGCCTCTGCACAACGACCTGCACTTCCTCAAGGACGGGCGGATCCTGTGGAACAGCGAGCGCAGCGGCTTCGAGCATCTGTACCTGCTGTCCGAGGACGGCGCCCAGGCCACTGCGTTGACCTCCGGCGATTGGCCGGTCGACAGCGTGCTGGCGGTCGATGAAGCCGCCGGGCAAGTGTATTTCTCCGCCGGCAAGGACAGCCCGACCGACGCCCAGGTGTATCGCGTGGCGCTCGCCGGCGGCGCGATCGAGCGCTTGTCCAAGACCGACGGCCAACACACGGCCAACTTCGCCAAGAACGCCAGCGTCTACGTCGACGCTTGGTCGAACCCGCAAACGCCGCCGCAGTTGGAGTTGTTCCGCAACGACGGCAGCCGCATCGCCGCGCTGATCGACAACGACCTGGCCGATCCCAAGCATCCGTACGCGCCGTACCTGCAAGCGCAGCGGCCGGTCGAGTTCGGCACGCTCAAGGCCGCCGACGGCAAGACCGCGCTGCACTACAGCCTGATCAAGCCCAGCGATTTCGATCCGTCCAAGCGCTATCCGGTGGTGGTCTACGTCTACGGCGGCCCGGCGGCGCAGTCGGTCAAGCGCACCTGGGCACCGGATTTCAACCAGTACCTGGCCCAGCGCGGCTATGTGGTGTTCTCGCTCGACAACCGCGGCACGCCGCGGCGCGGCGCGGCGTTCGGCGGCGCGCTGTACCGCAAGCAGGGCACGGTGGAAGTCGCCGACCAGCTCAAGGGTGTGGAGTGGTTGAAGTCGCAGCCGTGGGTCGACGGCGCCAAGATCGGCGTCTACGGCTGGTCAAATGGCGGTTACATGACCCTGATGATGCTGGCCAAGGCCAGCGACCAGTACGCCTGCGGCGTCGCCGGCGCGCCGGTCACCGACTGGGGCCTGTACGACAGTCACTACACCGAGCGTTACATGGGCCTGCCCAAGACCAACGCCGAGGGCTATCGCGAAGGCCGCGTGCTCGAACACCTCGACGGCCTCACCTCCAAGCTGCTGCTGATCCACGGCATGGCCGACGACAACGTGTTGTTCACCAACTCCACCGTGCTGATGAGCGCGTTGCAGCAACGCGGCCAGCCGTTCGAGCTGATGACCTATCCGGGCGCCAAGCACGGCCTGCGCGGGCGCGACAATCTGCATCGCCTGCGCCTGACCGAGGATTTCTTCGACCGCTGCCTCAAGCGCTGAGCGCGCGGACTGGCCGCCACCGACCGAACGACAAGGAGCGTTGAACGCGATGAATACCCCGTATCGCAAACCCTGGGTGCACCGGCACTGGCTGCTGGTGCTGGTGTTGAGCCTGGTGACGATGGTGGTGCTGTCGCTGGGGATCGGTGCCGGGGTCATGTACACCCTGATGTCGGCGATGAAGAACACCGCGCCTTATCGCGAAGCGATGGCGAGAGTTCGCGCCGACGCGCGGATGACCGACTCGCTCGGCCAACCGATCGAGTCGCGCTGGGTGCCGCTGGGCGGGGCCGAACAACGCGAGGGCGGAGTCGCCACGATGGTGGTGTTTCTGCAAGGTCCGCGCGGCCGCGGCAGCGTGGATATCGTGGCCAAGTTCGAGAACGGCGCTTGGCACTACCACAAGGTAGACGCCGTATCCGACGGCCCTCCGCGACAGGAATTCGATCTGCTCCACGAGTCCGAGCGTTGAACCGCGCCGCCGCGGCCGCCCGCCGCGGGCATCGGCGATGAGCCGTTCGCGCGAGTTGAACCTGCCGCCGGACGCGCCGGCGTGGATGCGCCGCCATCCGCGCTGGACCATCGCCCTGGTCGGCTCGCTCATGCTGTTGCTGGTGCTGCTGGTGGTGGGCGTGATCGCCAACCTGATCAACGAGTCGATGCGGCGCGCGCCGCCCTACCGGCAGGCCTTGAGCCTGGCCAGCGCCGATCCGCGTCTGCGCGCGGCGTTGGGCGAACCGATCGACGACGGCCGCTGGATCCGCGGGCGCATCGACAACGCCGCCGACGGCGGCTCGGCCGATCTGTCGGTGCCGCTGTTCGGCCCGCGCGGCCGCGCGCGATTGCATGTGCGGGCGCACAAGAATTCGGCCCAGTGGACCCTGAGCGAAGCGCGGGTCGCGCTGGAACCGGGAACCGGCGAAATCGATTTGCTCGCGCGCTAAGCCGGCATAACCGGTCATGCCGACTCGCCGCCGCCCCGCGCGCATGACCTTCGGGGCTTGGCTCGCGCGCGCGCGCGAACGATGCTGGCCGGCAGTCCTCCAACGAGCCATGCCATGAAGCCGCTTGCCCTTGCTGTCGCTCTGGCGCTGTCCGCGCCGATCCTGGCGCTGTCCGCCGCGCCCGCGCACGCCGCCGAAGTCGAAGCCAAAGCCGCCGACGCCAAGCCGGTGCCGGCGTGGGTGGCGACCAGCAATCAGTACACCCAGATCCTGATCAAGGCCCAGGCCGATTTCAATCCGGAAGGTTTTTCCTTCTTCGGCATCCCCGGCTACGACGACAAAGTCACCGACCTCAAGCCCGAGGTCGGTCCGCGCTTCCGCGCTGCGATGGCCAAGGCCAAGAGCGAGTTGCAGACCAAGCTGCAGCTCGAACGCGACGCCAACGTGCGCCAGGACCTGGAAATCCTGCTCGGCGCGATCGACAACACCATCGAAGGCAGCGAACTCAACGAGAAGCTGATGCTGCCGTGGTCGGACACGCCGCAGACGATATTCACCGGCCTCAACGGTCTGCTGTCCGACCAGACCCCGCCCGAACGCCAGGTCAAGGCGCTGGCGCGCTTGCAGGCGTATGTCGGCCAGGCGCCGGGCAGCAAGCCGCTGACCGTGTTGGCGCGCGAGCGCTACCAGGAACGCCTGAGCGATACCGCGCTGCTGCAGCCGACCAAGCTGGAAGTCGAGCAAGCCCTGGGCAACGTCGACACCTACGCCAAGGGCATCCGCAAGCTGTTCGCCAAGTACAAGATCCAGGGCGCCGAGCCCGCGCTGAAGGCGATGGACAAGCAACTGCGCGACTACGCCAAGTGGACCCGCACCCAGGTGCTGCCCAAGGCGCGCACCGACGCGCGCCTGCCGCCGGAGTTGTACGCCTATCAGCTCAAGCAGTTCGGCATCGACGTCGATCCGCAGATCCTGATCCGCCGCGCCCAGGTCGAGTTCATGGAAACCCGCGCGGCGATGCGCCAACTGGCGCCGCTGGTGGCCCAGGCCAAGGGCTTGCAGGTCGCCGATCCCTACGATTACGTCGCGGTGATCCGCGCGCTCAAGCGCGACACCATCCCCAACGATCAGCTCGAACCGCGTTACCGCAAGATCATCGACGCGATCGACCCGATCATCCGCAAGGAAAAGATCGTCGACGTGCCGCAGCGGCCGATGGTGATGCGCCTGGGCAGCGAGGCCGAATCGGCGGCGCAGCCGGCGCCGCACTTCCTGCCCGCGCCGCTGGTCGGCAACACCGGCCAGCAGGGCCAGTTCGTGCTGCCGATCGGCGTGCCCAACCCGTCCGGCAAGGCGCTGCACTACGACGACTTCAATTACGAATCGGCGGCGTGGACGCTGTCGGCGCACGAAGGCCGCCCCGGCCACGAACTGCAGTTCACCGCGATGGTCGAACGCGGCATTTCGCTGGCGCGCACGCTGTACGCGTTCAACTCGGTCAACGTGGAAGGCTGGGCGCTGTACGCCGAAGCCGAGATGGTGCCGTACGAGCCCTTGGACGGTCAGCTGATCGCGCTGCAGTTCCGGCTGCTGCGCGCGGCGCGCGCGATCCTCGACCCGATGCTCAACCTCGGCCTGACCGACCGCGCCAGCGCCGACAAGGTGCTGAGCGAACAGGTCGGCTTCTCCGAAGCGATGACCAAGCAGGAACTGGACCGCTACATGTTCAACATGCCGGGCCAGGCGGGCAGCTATTTCTACGGCTACAGCCGGATCCTGGAGCTGCGCATGGAAACCGAGCTGGCGCTGGGCGACCGCTTCGACCGGCTCGGCTTCAACAACTTCCTGCTCGACCAGGGCCTGCTGCCGCCGGCGCTGCTGGGCAAGGCGGTGCGCGAGGACTACGTGCCGCAGCGCAAGGGCGCGGCGGCGAAGTGATCGCGCGGCTGCGCGCGGCCGGTAAATCCGCACAACGCCTATCCCGTCATTCCGGCGAAAGCCGGAATCCATTTTGACTTTGCTCCCATCGGCCCGGAAAAACCGTCTAGCCGACCACGCTTGATCCACTGAAGCAACAGAGCACCACGCAAAACGAAAAGGCCGCGGCAAACGCCGCGGCCTTTTTTATTCCGCACCAACCCCTCACCTACCCACTCATTCGCCCCGCCCCTGCGCAGGCGCGATGCTCACCCGCTCCGCCGCCGTACGCGCCTGAGTAGCGCTGCCATACATCAACTCCACCTGCGCCGGCGCGGCCAGATAATCGCCGGCGTTGGCGGCGCGCGCGAAGTAATGCACCTCGTGCTCGCCCGGCGGCAGCAGCTCGGCATAGAACCGCGGCTTGCGCGGGTCGAGCCGGCGCGTCTGGAACGAGTAGCTGCCGGTATCGGACACCTTGGCCAGATCCAGGCCGGCGATGCCCGACAAGGTCAGATCGGTCGGAAACAGGCCGCCGGCGACGTTGTCGGTGATCGCGACGAAGTAGCGGGTGGCGCTGTTGCGCACGGTCAGGGTGATGCGCAACCAATCGTTCTCGCGCACCGTCGCGCCCTTGACCGGCCGCCAGCCGCCTTCGCGCAACACCTCGAAACGCCGCGTCACCGCCAGCCCAATCGCGTTGGCGACCGCCTTGCGGGCGTCCTCGACATAGTCCAGCGTCGCCACATAACTTAGCGGCGTATCGCCGACGCTGGTCTGCGTCAGGCTCAAGCGCTCGCCGCGCGGCGCCGACGCCTGCCAGTCCTGACGTTGCTCGCCGGGCGCGAGCTTGAGCTCGGCGCGCTGCGCACCCAGCGCAACCGCCGCCGATGCGCCGTCGCGCGCGTCGTTGCGCACGTCCTCGTTCAAGGCCCACAGACAGTAAGCGCCGGTCTGGGTGTCCACCGCTTCGATTCCGCCCGCGTACAAATCACTGAGACCGGCGATCAGACCGCGGCGCAGATCCGGCCCGGCCAGCGCCGGGTAATCGCGCAGCAGTCCGATCAACGCGCATTGCTCGCGCAGGTCCGAACTCATCCAGCGATCCAGGCGTTCGTGCGCCTGCAGCACCCGCGCCTGGCCGCGCCGCTGGGTACGCGCGGCGAGTCGGGCGACGGCCTCGCTCGCGCCCGCGTGATGGCTGCGCGCCAGCGCGCGGGTCAGCTCGATCTGCGCCGGCAAGGCCAGACGCGGCCATTGTTTCCACAGCCCGTCCAGCTTGCCCGGCGTCGGCTTCGTGTCGGCGCCCACGGCGATGGCGGCTTCGTTGCGCGCCGCGTCGCTGGCGGCGTCGGTCTTGTCCGCACCCGGCACGTCCACGGCGGCGATGAAACCGCCCGCGGCGGTCAGCACATCCGCTTCGACCGGATGGCCCAGTTCGGTCAGCAGCGTCAATGCCCGCAGGCTGTAGGCGCTCAGTGCGATGTGCGGCGCCTGGGGAGCGTCGTCGCTGTCGTGGTCCCCATTGGTTTGCTCATCGGAATCGATGAAATAGCGGAAATCGCCGCCCTGCCCCTGGAACACCGCGGCGTTCTCGACCGCTTCGCGCACCGCCGCTTGCGCTTCCTCCTGCGGCCAAGGCGTGCTGTCGCCGCGCTGCAACGACAGCGCCGCGGCGACGCCGCGGCTGAGAATCTGCTCCCAGCAGCGGTGCGGATAACGATGCAGATCGTCGGTCCAACGCTCCACCAGCGCCGCGCTGCCGCGCAACAGGCTCAGTTGCAATTGCGGCTGGCTAGCGCCGGCCGGCAGTTCGGGCAGATCCAGCGACAGCGGCTGCGCGCCCAACCAGCCGGCCTGGCTGCGCCGGCCGGCGATCGAAGGCGTGGCGACTTCGATCGCCGCGGCCACCGCGTCGCGCTCGGCGCCGGCCTGCACGCTGGCGGTCGCCAGCAATTGGCCGATCTGGCGCGGGGCGATTTCCAGACCGAAACCGCCTTGCCCACGCGGCGCCAAACTCAGGCGAGCGTCCGCCCGCGCCAATTCGGCGCCCTCGGCGGCGCGCGCGTCGACGACCTGCAATTGGGTGGCGACGTCGCTCGCGCGCTCGCCGCTCTGGCGCGCGTTCGCGGCCAGCAGCGAGCGATCGCCGGGATACAGGCGCACCGGCGTCTGCAGCCGCGCTTCCAGCGGCAGGCCGACTTCCAAGGTCGCCTCGCTCAGGCCGAAATCGTCGTCGGCATCGTTGCTCCAGACCACCGCGCGCCAACGGGTGAGGTTGTCGGGCAGGGTCAGTTCGATCTCGCGGCTTTCGCCCGGCGCCAGCCGCAACTGCGCGATCCAGTGCACGGTGTCGACGAAACGGGTGCGCACCCGCGTCGCCGCCGGCACGACCGCGGATTCGCGCGCGTCGCGCGGCTGCGCGCCTTCGATCTTGCCGGAGCCGGCGATCGCAGTGGGGTCGAACGACATGTGCGGCTGCAGGCCTTCGATCTTGCCCGGGCCGGCGATCGCAGTGGATTCGAGCGTGATGCGCGAGCCGGTCACCACGACCTGGGCCAGTTCCAGCGAAGACGAACCGAAGTCGCGATCGCCCGGCGCCATCGATTCGCGCATATACCCGTCGGCGACCGGCATCGGAGGGGCCTGCGCCACCCTCGGGCCACGCGTGGATTCACGCGGCGCCGGAGGAGGCGGCGGCGGCGGTGCGGGTTGACGATACTCGGCGATGCGTTGCAGCGAGCATTGCGCGCAGTTCGCCGAAGCCGCTGCATCGGCCGCGGCCGCGGCCGCCGCGGCATCGGCCTTCGGGTCGCCGCTGTCGAAAATGCCGGCGTCTGGCGCGAACGGCGTACCGCTGGGCTGGGCCTTGTCCGCGTCGAACATCACCCCGGGCCACTGCAGCCGACGCTTGGCGTCGCCGGGCCACGGCAGCGCGATCTTCCATACCCCGCCCGCGAAGGCGTCGTCGAATCCGGCGCTGGCCAGATACGACGAATGATCCTTCAACGCGCCCAGCCACTGCATGCCCTGCGGATCGAACCACTCCCAGCCCTTGCCTGCCAAGCTACGCAGCGCATCGTCCATCACGCTCACGGCCAGATCGCGCGGCTGGGTGCCCGGATTGCGCACGCGCAGCAGCACCCGCTCGCCCGGACGCGCGCTGGCCGCGGAGAAACTCACCGAGACCGGCTCGGCGACGCTCGCCGCCGGCGGCGGCACCAGCTTCAGTTGCGCGTTCACCCGCCGCGACGCGGCGCGGAACCCGCGTTCGTCGATCTTCGACGGCGCGGTCTCGCGCACATGCGCCACCAGGCCGTAGCTGTGCGCGCGCGTGTCCGGCAGCGCCAGGGTGTAGCGCTGAAGTTCGCCGTCGACCGATTCGATCCGCTGGCCCATCAACTCGCGTCCGTTTTCGAACACGAACAACACCTGCGCCTTGGCATAGGGCTGGCGCAGCTGCACTTCCACGCTGCGGTCCTGCGCGCTGGCGGCGCGGATCAGCTGCAACTGCGGCTCGCCCGTCCACTCGCCGCCTTCGCGGCCGCCGGCCCAGACGTATTGCGACAACCGCGCCGGCGCGGCATCGCCGCTGCGCGCGCTGATCAGATAGCGCCCGCTCCTGGCGCGCGGGAAATCGCAGCGCGCCGGCTGGCGCGTGCGCAGGCTGCAGCGGTGCAGCACCGGCGCGTCGGCATCGTCCTGGCTTTCTTCCCACCCGCTCAGCCAGCGCACTTCGATCTCGACCGGCGCGTCGGCGACTTCGCGCCCATCCTCCTCGATCACCACCGCTTCCAGACGGATCGGCGAGCGCGCATCGAACCACTGCGGATCGCTGCGCAGCCCGACATAGCGGCGATAGCGGCTGTAACGCGCGCTGGCCGCATTGGAGGTGGTGCCCTCGCGGCCTTCCATCCGCACCGAGGCGACCGCCAGCAGTCGGCCGAACGCCGGCAACTGCGAGCGCTCGCCGCTGTCGGCGGACGCATCGTCGAACGCCAGCTTGAGCTCGCCGCGCGCCTGGCCCTGGGCGTCGGTGCGCAACTTCAGCACGCCCGCGCCGGGGATCGAACGGGTGTGAGCGCCCTCGCCGGAGACATCGACGAAACGGAAATCGGCGTACTGCGGATAGGCCTGTTGCAAGGGCAGCGGCGACAGGGTCGCGGTGACCTCGCCGATCTCCAGGTCTGCGGCCGCACCGCCGGAGTAATAGCCCGCGCTGATATCGAAGGCGAAGCGCTCGCCGTCGTGCAAGACCCGATCCTCGGCGCTGGCCTGCGCCCAAAGGTCCTGCGCGCGGAAGGTGCCGACGAAGAAACACGCGCCCTGCGCGTGGTAATCGTCTTTGCCGCGGATGCAGTAATCGCCGTCGGGCAATTGCGAAGGCAGTCCGCGCTCGCCGCTGAGCGAGCCGCCTTCATCGAAGCGCTCGGTCCAGCTCAGCACGATCGCCGGATCGTACTGGCGGGTCAGCCGCAGCTCGACCGGCGCGCTGGCGCCCGGGGCCAGCAAGCGTTCGCCGGCCAGACGGCGCAACCAGAGTTTGTAGCGCACGGTTTCGCCCGAGCGATACAAGGGCTTGTCGGTCACGCCCCAGACCCGGGTTTCCGCCGCGCGCCGCAGCACCCGCCAGGAGAATCCGCTGTCGGCCGGCAGCACCGCGCGGCGCGCATGGCTGCCGCGGCCGTGAGTGGCGCGCACGATCAGACGCTGATCGCGCGAGCGCTCGTCGAACTCGAACCGCGCCGGAACGCTCAGCCGCGCCAATCCATGAGCGTCGGTGCGGCCTCGCGCGATCCGCGCCGGCGTCTTGTCGGAGGATTGCAGCAACAACTCGACCTCCGCGTCGGCCACCGCGGCGCCGTCGCCCCATTGCTGCGCCCACACCAACACCTCGCCCGCGCCGCCGGTGGCGAACAAATCGAACGCCGGCGCGCTGAACTGGGCCAGCGGCCGATACGGGCCGTGCTGGCTGTCGGCTTGATTGGAATACAACGCCACCCAGCCGTCGCGCGCCAGCACCGAGCCGACGGCGGCCGACGGCAACGGCCGCGGCGCCGCATCGATCTGCAACGGACCGCGTTGCAGGTTCTGCATCCACTGCTCATCCAGACCACGCAACGGCCATTGACCGCCGCTCGCGCCGACCGCTTCCAGCAACACCGGCGGCTTGCGCCCGTCGGCGATCAGCGCGCTGCTGCGCGCGCCGCGCAGCACCGGCCGGTAGCCGAGCGTGCGCACGCGCAGGCTCACTGGCTGGATCGTCTCGCCGCGCAGCGAACGCAAGCCGTCCACGTTCAAGCTGAAGTCGCTTTGCGCGCTGTCGCGGCCGAAGCCGATCGCTTCGCCGCTCTCGCGTTGCAGCTTGGACTGGTAGCCGTAGGTCCACGACTTGCGCGCGTACAGTTCCACACCCTGCGGCCAGGCCGCGACCCAGGCCTTGCGCGAGTCCTCGGCCAGCGGCTGGGAGAACACCAGTTGCACGGTTTCATCCGGCAGGCAGTCCAGCTCGATGCGGCCGTCGACCGGCGTGCGGCTGGGCACCGCATCGCGCTGCGCGCAGGCCGCGCCGATCACCCGGAACGGCTCGTTGACCATCACCGTTTCCATCACCCGGTTCTGGTCGCCGCGCAACGGGCCCAGGCTGCTGCGCAATCCCGGCACGATCGACAACTCGACCCGCGCGCTGCGCGCGGCGATCGGCGGCAGCCGCAGCCGGTAACTGCTGTACGAAGAGTTGCGCTTGGCGTCCACCGCTTCCAGCACCGGCGGCGTCGCGCGTCCGTCGATGCTCAGCCGCAACACGCTGGCCGCATCGGCCGCGCTGACTTTCTGTTCGCTGTACAAATCGATGGTCGGACCGTTCTCGCCCCAGCCCACGCCGCTGCGCAATGTCGGACGCGGGGTCTGGACCACGAACGAACGCGCCGGCAAGCTGCGGCCGTCCTGGGTCTTCAAGCCGGCGGCGAGACGAACCCGGTATTCGGTCGCCTCGACCGGACGGTCGTCGTTGTCGAAACCGCAGGCGATGCGGGTGTCGTCGTCCCAATGGCAGTCCGTCGCCACGGCTTTGCCGGCCATCGACTCCAGTCGCACCGTGCCGGGCTCGATGCGGTTGCTGATCGCCTGCATCGAGTCGTCGAAATCCAGGCTCAGCTCGTAATCGTCGATCTCGACCTGAATCTCGGGCTCGGCCGGCGCCGCGGCGTGTGCCCAGCAGGCCGTTGCCGCCAGCGCGATCGCCAAACCCATCGTCCAGCCGCGCAGCGGCCCACGCTTGCAGCTCCAATGCCGGTGACCCATGGTTCCATCCACTCCGCTCCGTCGTCGCGCATAGTGCGCCGCCGGCACGGCGCTGCCAAGCTCAGTACACCAGCGACCACTGCAAGGTCTTCAGCGCCAGCACCAGCCACACCACCGCCACGCAGGCCGCGGCGATGGCCACCGCGCAGACCCGGCGCCAGCGCTGCGCCGACGGTTTCCAGGCGGCGCGCGCGTTGAGCACGGCGACCACGGCGGTGGCGATGCTGATCAGGCCCAGCACCTGCGCCAACCGCAGCCACGGATCCAGATCGCCGTCGAACGCGCGCGGCGAAGCGTCGATGCGGCCAACAATCCACAGCCACAGTCCGAACAGCAGCAGATTGCCGATCAAGCCGGCGAACGCGAGCAGGCGCAGATCGCGCTCGCGTCCTTCCAGGCGCAACGGCTGCCGGGTTTGACGCCGCACCAGCGCCGCCACCGGCCACAACGCCAGCGCCACCACGTGCACGGCCAACGCGGCGTACAACAACGGCAGCAGCCAGCCGGGCGAACGCCAGGCCGGCACCGGTTGCAGCCAGATCGCCGCAGGCACGTCGTCGCTGCTGACCGCGATCACCCGGTTGTCGATCACCTTGGCCGCCAGACGGCTGTCGCCGTCGACTTCGCGCCACAGGTAGGGCTCGATTTCGCGCCAACGCTTGAGCCGGCCGTCGGGCGTGCGGAACGCCGACACCGAAATGGTTTCGTCGTCGTTCAATTCGATGGTGGCGCTGGCGAACAAACGCGCGATGGCGAGGAAGTTGCTCGAGGACTGGCGGCTGCTTTCGTAGCGGCCTTCCACTTGCCGGCCGTGCAGGTAGGCGGTCGCCAGGGTCGGCGGCGGCGCGCCGCGGTCGGGGTAGTAGCGCCGCAGCAAGCCGTCGACCAGATCGCGATGCAAGGCGCGGCCGGCGCGGGCCGGGCCGTCGACCGAGACGAACACGCCCAGTTTGTGCTCCGGCAGCAACACCAGCGAACTCTGGAACGCTTCGGTCGCGCCGCCGTGGCCGACCGCGATCGGCCCGCGCTTGTCGCGGCGGAAGAACCCCAGCGATATCGCATCCAGTCCGGCGATCGGACGCACCAAGGTGTTTTGCATCGCCTGCGCGGTGTAGGGCTGCAAGATCGTCTTGCCGCCGTAACGGCCTTGATCCAGGTGGGCGATCATGAAATTCGCCATGTCCGCGCCGGTCGTCGACAAGCTGCCGGCCGGTCCGGCGTTGATCAGTTCGAACCCGATCGGCGGCGCGCCCGCGGCCGAATAACCCTGCGCCATGTCGCCGGCCAGGCCCTTGGGCAAGGGCTGGCGGAAACTGGAATGGCGCATGCCCAGCGGCGCGAACAGGTTGGCTTCGATGTAGTCGTTGAACGGCATCCGCGCGACCCGTTCGACCACATAACCGGCCAGGGCCACGCCGTAGTTGGAGTACGCCGGCACCGCGCCGGGCGGGTAGATACGCCGCGGCTGCACCGCCTTGAGGTAGGCGCCCAGCGGCATCAGCTGGGTGCGGTTTTCGACGAACAGGTACTTGCCCGATTCCTCGAAGCCGCCGGTGTGGGTCATCAGATGCCGCATCGTCAGCGGCTGGCCGCGGTAATCGGGGATGCGGAAATCCAGGTAGGTGTTGAGGTCGGCGTCGAGATCGAGCTTGCCGCGCTCGACCAACTGCATCACCGCGGTCCAGGTGAACAGTTTCGAGATCGAACCCGGCCGCACCAGCGTGCGCCGGGCGTCCATCGGCTTGCGTTGTTCGCGGTCGGCGTAGCCGTAGCCCTTGGCCAGCACCATCTGGCCGTCCTTGACCACCACCAGCACCGCGCCGGCCAGGCCGCCGCGCGCCAACGCGGTCGGCACCAGGCCGTCGGCATAGCTCTCCAGATCCGGCGCGCTGACCACCGGGGTCGGTGCGCGGCCGGCGGCTTCGACCAAAATCTCGCCGCTGGATTCGGCGACCGGCGAGGGTTCGATCGGGGTCGGCTCGATGGGTGCCGGCAACGGCGGCGGCGGCAGCGGTATCGGCGTCGGTTTCGGCGCGACTGGCGCCGGCGAGGTCCGCACCTCGATCGGCTCGACCGCCGGCGTGGGCGGCGCGACGTCGCCCGGGTCGTCGGCTGGGCCGTTGGACAACGGTGAGGTCGG
>NZ_JBAMDI010000128.1:0-31856 GCF_036961695.1 Pseudomonas sp. CGJS7
GGCGATCATTTGATCGCAGCCCTTACAGCACCTTCAGAATTGTCTAACTCATTGAATTTCAAGGAGTTTGTCGTTCCGTTGTCGCTGGAAGTGGGGCGCATTATAAGGGGATTCGAGAGGGCGTCAACCTTTAATTTCAAGAAAGTGAAATATAAGGGGGAAAGACCGTATCGGGGCTGCCAAGTGTTCGCCACGACAGTTTCAGCGCCTGTGAGATCGAGCGCCGCCCGCGCGGCGCTTCGCGGGTAAACCCGCTCCTACGTTTGTTTCGGGCCAATTATGCCTGTGGGATTCGCGCGCGAACGCCTTGGTGCCTGTCTCGATATCGCGTCGTACCAACAAGGCGGTCGCGCGCGCCAGGCACAGGAGGGACTGGCCCGAAACAAACGGAGCGGGTTTACCCGCGAAGCGCCGCGCGGGCGGCGCTCGGTCTCATAGGCGGTGAATGTCTCAAGCCGGACGCGGGCGGCGCTCGGTCTCACAGGCGATGGATGTCTCGAGCCGGACGCGCGCGGCGCTCGATCTCACAGACGCCAGAGAAACAAAGGCGGGCCCTCTCCACAGCCATTGCTATCTCAAGGCAGACCCTTGGCAGCCCCACCCCACTCTCAAACCGCCCTACCCTGCTTCCTGGCAACCCTGGGAAGAGCCCGCGCAACAGCAGGTATCCGCAATACCATCAACACAGCCCCAATAAACGCATAGATCGCCCATTCACGAAGGTCCGAGCGCACGATCCAAAGGAAATGCAACAAGCCCAACCCAAGCACCGCATACACCAACCTGTGCAGCTTCTTCCACCGCGCCCCAAGCCGCCGTTGGCTGTACCGGTTCGAAGTGACCGCCAACACCAGCAAACCCAGGAACCCCAGCGCCCCCACGATAATGTAGGGCCGCTTGCGCAGCTCCACCGCCAACTGCCCCCAATCCAGCCCAAGAATAAAGAACAGGTAACAGAGGATGTGCAGCACTATATAAGCGAACACCCACAACCCCAGCTGCCGGCGAACCACGATCCAGCCAGACCAGCCCGTCAGCTTCTGCAGTGGGGTCATGCTCAAGGTCACCAACAAGAAGGTAAGCGCCCCAAGCCCAAGGCGATCCATCATGATCTTCCCGGGATCAGGCCCCAGCAGGTTCATCGCCGCTTCATATAGCCACCACACCGGGAACAGGCAGCCTACGATGAAGATGGCCAAGCGAAACCAGGGGTAACGCATCAGTAGTTCTTCCGCAGATCGAGCCCGGTATACAGCGACGCCACTTCATCGGCATAGCCATTGAACATCTGTGTCTCCCGCACGTTGGGGCTGAACAACCCGCTGGGCAAACGACGTTCGCGCGCCTGGCTCCAGCGCGGGTGGTCGACTGTCGGGTTCACATTGGCATAGAAACCATATTCATCCGGCGCCAGCCCTTCCCAGGTAGTACCGGGCTGCTCCGCTACCAGGCTGATGCGCACAATCGACTTGATGCTCTTGAAGCCATACTTCCAAGGCACCACCAAACGCAACGGCGCACCGTTCTGGTTGGGCAGTTCCCGGCCGTACATACCCACCGCGAGAATTGCCAACGGGTGCATCGCCTCATCCAGGCGCAACCCTTCTCTATAAGGCCAGTCGATCAAGGCGAAGCCAGAACGCTGCCCAGGCATATGCTGCGGATCCTTCAGCGTTTCGAAACGCACATAACGCGCACTGGAAGTCGGCTCAACCTGCTTGAGCACCTGAGCCAAGGGGAACCCCAGCCACGGAATGACCATCGACCACGCCTCAACGCAGCGCAGCCGATAGATCCGCTCCTCAAGCTGATAGGGTTTGACGAAGTCCTCCAGTGCATAGCGTCCGGGCTTGCCCACCTCACCATCCACCACAATGGACCACGGTTCGGTCTTCAGGCTGTCGCCATTGGCCGCCGGGTCGCCCTTGTCGGGCCCGAACTCGTAGAAGTTGTTGTAGTGTGTGGCATCCTTGAACGGCGTGATCGCCTCGTCCTTCACCGTCACCGCCTGCCAGCGCGTGGCCGCGAGCTTGTCAGTGAACCAGGCCGGCGCGGCCCCAGCCTGCACATCGGCATAACGCGACATTTGCGCCGCGCCCACCCCGCCCGGCAATGCGCCTAGCGCCAAGCCAGCCAATGAGCCACCCAGCAGGGTACGACGGGAAAGGTAAATGCCTTCGGGGGTGATCTCCGACGCTTTGCACTCGGAAGACCTGGGAAGCTTGATAAGCATGAACGGCTCCATAGCACTGAGTAACGGATGTACCAGTAAGACTATGGAGCCGTGAGGTTATTCCAGCGTTAAGTGATTTTCACGCTTTGCGACGGCGCGCCTTCAGCAGGAACTGGATCGGCCCCGATGCTGCATAGGCGAGGAAGATCAACAGAAGGATACGCGGCGGATCGCTGAACACGACGGCAAACACCAGCACCACCGCCAGGATCGCCACGAACGGCACGCGCCCCTTGAGGTCCAGCTCCTTGAAACTGTTGTACTTGATGTTGCTGACCATCAGCATGCCAGCAGCAGCCACCAGCAGCGCGACCAGGAACGACAGCTTGGAGCCCTGGATGCCATAGTCGCTGAACGCCCATACGGTGCCCGCCACCACACCTGCGGCAGCCGGGCTGGCCAGGCCGATGAAGTAGCGCTTGTCGGCGGTACCGACCTGGGTATTGAAGCGCGCCAGGCGCAACGCGGCACCGGCCACATAGATGAAGGCAACCATCCAGCCGACCTTGCCCATGTCACCCAGCGCCCAGCCGAAGGCCAGCAAAGCCGGGGCCACGCCGAAGGCGACCATATCCGACAGCGAGTCATACTCGGCACCGAAGGCACTCTGGGTATTGGTCATGCGCGCAACGCGGCCGTCCAGGCCGTCGAGCACCATGGCCACGAAGATGGCGATAGCGGCAAAAGCGAAGTACTTGCTCGCCTCGCGCGGGTCGCCGGCACTCAGGGCGCTCTGTGCGCTCATCGAGCTGATGATGGAATAGAAACCGGCAAACAGGTTGGCGGTGGTAAACAGGTTGGGCAACAGGTAGATGCCGCGGTGGCGCACCTTGCGGCCTTCGGCGTCATGCCCTTCTTCAACGTGCTCATCGACAGGTAGCAGGCTTTCGGCGTCGGAGGGCTTGTTCGGCTCTTCGGGACGTTCGCTCATGGAGGGTACCTTGCAACAGGATGGAAAATGTTCGACACGGGCCCGCGAAACAGGTTCTGACAGCGAGCCACTGGTCTGCTTTATACCAGAAGCTGGATGCCAGAACGAAAAAACGCGGCCGAAGCCGCGTTTTTCATCTATCGATAAGACTTAGTTCTTGGTCTTGTCGACGATTTTGTTAGCAGAGATCCACGGCATCATCGAGCGCAGCTGCTCGCCGATGATTTCGATGCCGTGAGCGGCGTTGTTGCGACGCTTGGCGGTCATCGATGGGTAGTTGGTAGCACCTTCGGAGATGAACATCTTCGCGTACTCGCCGTCCTGGATGCGCTTCAGGGCATTGCGCATGGCCTTGCGGGATTCTTCGTTGATGACTTCCGGGCCAGTGACGTACTCACCGTATTCGGCGTTGTTGGAGATCGAGTAGTTCATGTTGGCGATGCCGCCTTCGTACATGAGGTCGACGATCAGTTTCAGCTCGTGCAGGCACTCGAAGTAGGCCATTTCCGGCGCGTAGCCAGCTTCGACCAGGGTTTCGAAACCGGCTTTGACCAGCTCGACGGTACCGCCACACAGAACAGCCTGCTCACCGAACAGGTCGGTTTCGGTTTCGTCCTTGAAGGTGGTTTCGATGATACCGGTACGGCCACCACCTACGCCCGAAGCGTAGGACAGTGCGACGTTCTTGGCGTTGCCGGAAGCGTCCTGGTAGATAGCGATCAGGTCAGGGATGCCGCCGCCTTTGACGAACTCGGAGCGAACGGTGTGGCCCGGGGCTTTCGGCGCGATCATGATCACGTCGAGGTCGGCACGCGGAACAACCTGGTTGTAGTGGATCGAGAAGCCGTGAGAGAAGGCCAGGGTAGCGCCCTTCTTGATGTTCGGCTCGATTTCGTTCTTGTACAGAGCGCCCTGGAACTCGTCCGGGGTCAGGATCATGACCAGGTCAGCCGCAGCGACAGCGGTAGCAACGTCGGCAACTTTCAGGCCGTGGGCTTCAGCCTTGGCAACGGTAGCCGAACCTTTACGCAGACCGACGGTAACGTCTACACCGGAGTCTTTCAGGTTGCACGCCTGAGCGTGGCCCTGGGAGCCGTAACCGATGATGGCGACTTTCTTACCCTGGATGATGGAAAGGTCGCAGTCTTTATCGTAGAAAACTTTCATGAAAATACCCCTGGTTATATCTCGGCCCCTGCGGAGCCATCGCTAATTTTTTGGATTTAGATGCTGAGCACTTTGTCGCCACGGGCAATGCCGGTAACGCCGCTGCGCACGGTTTCCAGAATCGATGCAGTGCCGATCGCCTGGATGAAGCTGTCCAGTTTGTCGCTGGTACCGCTCAGCTGCACGGTGTACACGCTGGCGGTCACGTCGACGATCTGGCCACGGAAGATATCCGTGGTGCGCTTGATCTCGGCACGCTGGGCACCGGTGGCCTTGACCTTGACCAACATCAGTTCACGCTCGATGTGAGCGCTTTCCGACAGGTCGACAAGCTTGACCACTTCGACCAGCTTGTTCAGGTTCTTGGTGATCTGTTCGATCACTTCGTCATGGCCAACGGTGGTCAGCGTCAGACGCGACAGGGTCGGGTCTTCGGTTGGCGCTACAGTCAGGCTTTCAATGTTGTAGTTGCGCTGGGAGAACAGGCCGACCACGCGGGACAACGCACCTGGTTCGTTTTCCAGCAGCAGGGAAATGATGTGCCGCATATCAGGTACGCTCCGTCTTGCTCAGCCACATGTCACGCATCGAGCCATCCTTGATCTGCATCGGATAGACGTGCTCACTGCGGTCAACCGCGATGTCGATGAACACCAGACGGTCCTTCATCGCAAACGCTTCTTCCAGCTTCGGCTTGAGGTCCTTCAGGCTGGTAATGCGGATACCCACATGGCCATAGGCCTCGGCCAGCTTGATGAAGTCAGGCAGCGACTCGACGTACGAGTGCGAGTGACGACCGTTGTAGGCCATGTCCTGCCACTGGCGGACCATGCCCAACACACCGTTGTTCAGGTTGACGATCTTTACCGGCAGGCCGTATTGCATGCAGGTGGACAGCTCCTGGATGTTCATCTGGATGCTGCCTTCGCCGGTCACACAGGCCACGTCCTGATCCGGGAAGTTGAGCTTGACGCCCATCGCCGCCGGGAAGCCGAAGCCCATGGTGCCCAGGCCACCGGAGTTGATCCAGCGGTTTGGCTTGTTGAAGCGGTAGTACTGCGCGGCAAACATCTGGTGCTGGCCCACGTCGGAAGTGACGAAGGCATCGCCATTGGTCACTTCGCACAGTGTCTCGATGACTTTTTGCGGCTTGATGACGTTGCCATCGCCCTTGTCGTAAGGGAACAACTCGCCATTGCCACGCCATTCGTCAATCTGCTTCCACCAGGCATCCAGCGCCGCCTTGTCAGGCTGCTCGCCGATTTCCTTGAGGATGCCGAGCATTTCGTTGAGCACGCTGTCGACCGGGCCGACGATTGGCACGTCGGCCTTGATCATCTTCGAGATCGACGCCGGGTCGATGTCGATGTGAATGATCTTGGCGTTCGGGCAGAACTTGGCCGGGCCGTTTACAACGCGGTCGTCGAAACGCGCACCGACGGCAAAGATGACATCGGCATGATGCATGGCCATGTTGGCGGTGTAGCTGCCATGCATGCCGAGCATGCCGAGGAACTGGCGGTCGGTACCCGGGAAGCCACCCAGCCCCATCAAGGTATTGGTGACCGGCAGGTTCAGCGACTTGGCGATTTCAGTCAGGGCTTCGGAGCCACCGCCGAGGATCACACCGCCACCGGAGTAGACGACCGGGCGCTTGGCCGCCAGAAGCATCTCGGCAGCCTTGCGGATCTGGCCGGAGTGACCGCGGACCGCCGGGCTGTAGGAGCGCAGCTTGACCTTTTTCGGGTAGACGTATTCGAACTTCTCAGCCGGGTTGGTCATATCTTTTGGAATGTCGACCACGACTGGACCTGGACGACCGGATTGCGCCAGGTAGAAAGCTTTTTTCAGAACTTCAGGGATCTCGGTCGGGTTCTTGATCATGAAGCTGTGCTTCACGATCGGCCGCGAGATACCGATCATGTCGGTTTCCTGGAAGGCATCGGTGCCCACCATGGTGCTAGGCACCTGGCCGGACAGGATGACCATCGGAATCGAGTCCATGTAGGCGGTGGCAATGCCGGTAATGGCATTGGTCGCGCCAGGACCGGAGGTTACCAGCACCACACCGGCCTTGCCGGTGGCGCGAGCGTAGCCGTCCGCCATATGGGTGGCCGCCTGCTCGTGACGAACCAGGATGTGTTCCACTTCCGGTTCTTTGAACAGTGCGTCGTAAACATGCAGGAGAGCACCACCAGGGTACCCGTAGATGTGCTTAACGCCTTCGTCACGCAAGAAGCGGACGACCATCTCAGCGCCAGATAAAAGCTCCACGTTGTTCACCTCTAAAACGCCAGAATACCGCCCTCATTGGACGGGTCTTAATAGGTTTACTGCCAAGCAGAGCATGAGCGAACGTCAGCACTGACTGAGCAAGTATTGGGAGATCCCCAGAGTGTTGCGGGGGTTTCCCACCCAGCGCGAGGTAACGCGTTGCGGGGTGTAACAGGTCGGCGCGGGTGTGCACCTCATGATCTGCTTAGCGGGTCTGCTTCTGGCAGTCCCTCTACAGCGGAAGTTGGATTCTTGTGATTCGGCGCCAACAAGTCAAGAAAAATTATTGCCAATTTTTCCTCAAGATGAATTCCTGCCACCACTAAAAATCGCTTCAGCAGCAGAATTAAGAAGATTTCCAAAAAAAAGGGCCACAATCTGCGGCCCTTGACGGAAAAACTGAAGAAATCAGGCGGAAGGAGCGATCAATTGATCAAAAGCTGCCAACAGGCGGCGTAGCTCACGACTTTGCTCCGGCCGGTCGGTAAACACGGTTTCGGCCATGACAAGGATGCTCGATGCATTGGGCAGCGGGTGGCCCAGCTCGATGATGATCTTCATGCGGGGCAGGAAGATCCATTGCAGCCACTGCTCAAAACTGAGGGTATCCACGGCGAACGGCACCGTACTGGCCAGTGCCTCGTCGCTTGGCGGCTCGTCATCCCACCAGCCTTGCACCTGCAGCTCGCGCTCGATCAAGAGCAGGTGGTCGGCAATATCCAGCACGCGTTGCTCGATCATCACGAATTGACCCGCGCCTTTTGCCGGGCCAGCGCAGCCCCAGCGCTGTCACCCTGCTTTTCACGGGCCTGGGCGATCGTGTTCCAAAGCTCTGCCTGCAGGCTTGGGCGGCCGTTGGCGTAAGTCAGGGCGCGGCGCGCCAACTGCTCGGCCTGCGCTGCATCACCTTGCGAAAGGCGCACCTGGGCCAGGCGATACAGCACCTGAGGCTCACGCGGAGCAATGCGCTGGGCACGCTCCAGGCTCGAAGCGGCACCGTTGAAGTCGCCGCTGCCCTGCTGCGTCTGCGCAGTGGTCAACAGTGCCAGCACAGGACCGTCCAGCTGCTCGTCGGCCGACAGGCCACCGGCGGCGGCGCTGCGCGGAATACCGGTTGGCGCACTGGCGCTTTGCGGGGTGCTGTTCATCGCAGCAATGTCGAAGGGTTCATCGGCAATCGGGTTGGGATTGGTGGTCATCGGCGCCGAACTGACAGGCCCTGTACTGATCGGCCCTGGCGTGATCGGCGAGGTACTGATCGGCGCGGCGCCATTGGACGCCGGGAACGTCTGGATGCCCGAAGCGCCTGCGCCCTGCGGGATCATCACGGTGACACCGGAATCCTCCGGCAGCGTCTGCGCCTGGGCGGTGCCGGCGTTATAGCCACCCGCCGAGCGGTTGGCCGTCACGCGTTCGCTGTTGGACACGCGGGTGCTCGAATCGACCACCGGAATATTGCCACGCGGGACGCTGGAGCACCCCTGGAGCACAGCCAACGCCGTCACGGCAGGAAACAGCCACTTGTTCACATCACACCTCATCAATGCAGCCTGTGCTTAATTCATCCAGCCTTTGACCCAGTCCATTACCGATTCTACTGGGTCCTGCTCGCCGCCACAGGCTGCGCCGGCCGGCGGCTCACTCCCGCGAATATACGGCATCTGCACCGCTCCCGGACAGCTGGCATCAGACCCATGGCCACTGTAGGGATCGATCCAGGCCTGCACCACGTTGTCCGGTTGCGGCATGTCCAGCGGCAGCGGGTCGGCCTTCTTCATGAAGCTGGTCCACACCTGCAAGGCGCCGGTGGCGCCGGTAAACGGTGTCTTGCCGTTATCGTCACGCCCCATCCACACCACGGCCAGCAGATCCTGACTGAAGCCGGAGAACCAGCTGTCACGCGAGTCGTTACTGGTACCGGTCTTGCCCGCCAGGGTCAGCGAGCGTGGCAAGGTGTTGTACACCGAGCGCCCTGTACCTTCGCGCATTACGCGCTGCATGGCGTTCTGCACCAGGTAAATGGCACCTGGGTCGAAGGTTTGCTGGATCTGGAACGGGTAGCGCTTGAGCGGCTCGCCCTCGGCGGTGAGCACACTGCGGATGCCGCGCATCGGCGTGTTGAAGCCGCCGTTGGCGATGGTCTGGTACATGGTTGCCACCTGCATCGGCGACATGCCACCTGCCCCCAGCAACATGGCCGGGAACGCAGGCCAGTCGACATTCACGCCCAAGCGACCAATGGTCTTGATCACGTTCGGCACACCCACTTCCAGGCCGAGCTTGGCGGTCGACAGGTTGTAGGAGTTGGCCAGCCCCTGGTACAGGTAGATCGTGCCATGCGGGCGGCGGTCATAGTTTTGCGGGCGCCAGACTTGGCCGTCAGCGCCCTTGACCGAAAATGGCTCGTCCTGCACCCAACTGGTCAGGGTGTACTTGCTCGGCTGCTCCAGCGCAGTCAGGTATACCGACGGCTTGACCAACGAGCCGATCGGCCGCACAGCATCGATAGCCCGGTTGAAGCCGGCGAAGCCTGCCTGGCGGCTACCGATCAGCGCCTGTACTTCACCGGTCTCAGGGTTGGTCACGACCATCGCCGCTTCCACATCGTCGGCCCCCTTGCGGCCCGCCAGGCGCTTGAAGGTCTCGCTCATCGAGGTTTCGGCCTTCATCTGCAGGATCGGGTCGAAGCTGGTAAAGATGCGCAGGCCTTCTTCGGTCAAGTCCTCGTCGCGGTAATCCTGGCGCAACTGTCGCTTGACCAGGTCGAGGAAGGCCGGGAACGAGCTGTCGGCCAGGCTGCCACGCTTGGTCACGCCCAACGGCATTTTCTTCGCCGCATCGACTTCTGCCTGGCTGGCCACGCCCTGTTCGGCCACCAGGTCGAGCACCAGGTTGCGGCGAGCCAGGGCCCGCTCGGGGTGACGCCGCGGGTTGTAGTAGGACGGGCCTTTGACCATGCCCACCAGCAGGGCGATCTGATGCAGTTTCAGCTCGGACAGCGGCTGGCTGAAGAAGAACTGGCTAGCCAGACCAAAGCCGTGCACCGCGCGCTGACCGTCCTGGCCGACGAACACCTCGTTGAGGTAGGCCTCAAGGATTTCGCGTTTGTCGTAGTGCAGTTCGAGCAGGACCGCCATCATCGCCTCGGTAAGCTTGCGGCTGAGGCTGCGCTCGCTGCTGAGGTAGAAGTTCTTCACCAACTGCTGGGTCAGGGTACTGCCACCCTGGCGCATCGAGCCGGACGACGTGTTGACCCACATGGCCCGGACGATGGACTTTGGCGACACGCCGAAGTGGCTGTAGAACTCGCGGTCCTCCGTTGCCACCAGGGTTTCGAGCAGATATTTGGGTACCTGATCAATCTTGATCAGGATGCGGTCTTCGAGATTTTTCGGATAGATGCCGCCGATCATCAGCGGCTCCAGCCGCACCACGTCAAGCGCCTTGCCGTTGGCACCGGAAAGGCCCGCAACGTAATCGCCAGAGAAGCGCACGCGGACGAACTGCGCCGGTTCCATGCCCTCGTAGAACTGGAAGCCACGGGTATTGAGGTCGACGGTATTGCCGTTGACGGACGCAGCGCCCGGGCCGTTGGCCGCGCTTTCGCGACGGTAGCCGAGCGCATCGAGCTCGGTGAGGAAGTCGTTCTTGCTCAACTTCTGGCCGGTGAACAGCTCCAGCGGTCGGGCATACACTTTGGCCGGGATGGTCCAGCGCTTGCCGGAGAACTTTTCCTGGACGACGGCATCGAGGTAAACCGCGAAGCCGGCAACGATCACCAGGCCAACCAGGCTGAGCTTCAAAGCCCAGCCCAGCCAGGCGCGGGAGCGGCCGGTCGGGCGTTTCTGAGGGGTGCGGGGATTTCGGGTTCGGGTCATGGCGGCGGATTATACGCACTTTATAAAGGCTGGGCAGACGGCCCGGCGGTAGGCAGGGACGGCACCATTGACCATAATGGCGCATTCGAATTCCCTTGCCCCGGAAGGATTTGCCGTGAGCCAAGCTCTTATTACTGCGTTGCAGAACCCTGCCCTGTACCCTCACTCCGTGGAGGGGTTTCAGCTCATCGAGACGCATATCTCCTGGGTCCTGCTCACTGGCGAATACGCCTACAAGATCAAGAAACCGATGAATTTCGGCTTCCTGGACTTCACCGGACTGGACCAGCGCCAGCATTTCTGTAACGAAGAATTGCGCCTGAACCAACGCCTGACCGAAGGCCTGTACCTGGAAGTGTTGCCGATCACCGGTAGCGTCGACGCACCGCAGATCGGTGGCGAAGGTGAAGCCATCGAGTATGTGCTGAAGATGCGCCAGTTCCCCCAGGGCCAGATGCTCAACACCCTGCAGGCCAATGGCGAACTGAACGCCACGCACATCGACCAGATGGCCCGGCAGATTGCCGAGTTTCACCTGCAGGCCCCACGTGTGCCGATGGAACACCCGCTGGGCACGCCAGACAGCGTGATGGCCCCGGTGGAGCAGAACTTCGAGCAGATTCGCCCATTCCTCAGCGACAAAGCCGATCTGCAGCAACTCGACGCCCTGCAGGCCTGGGCCCGCAGCAGCTTCGAGCGCCTGCATGGCCTGCTGGAAAAGCGCAAGGCCAAGGGCTTCATCCGTGAGTGCCACGGTGACATCCACCTGGGCAATGCCACCTTGATCGATGGCAAGGTGGTGATCTTCGATTGCATCGAGTTCAACGAGCCTTTCCGACTGACCGACGTCTACGCCGACACCGCCTTCCTGGCCATGGACCTGGAAGACCGCGGCCTGAAGTGCCTGGCCCGACGCTTCATCAGCCAGTACCTGGAACTGACAGGGGACTACGAAGGCCTGGAACTGCTCAACTTCTACAAAGCCTACCGCGCGCTGGTGCGGGCCAAGGTCGCACTGTTCAGCATGCCGGCCGACGCTGATGGCGTTCAGCGTGCCACCACCCTGCGCACCTACCGCAACTACGCCAACCTGGCCGAAAGCTACAGCGCCATCCCGTCGCGCCTGCTGGCCATCACCCATGGTGTTTCGGCGGTGGGCAAAAGTCACGTGGCCATGCGCCTGGTCGAGGCCCTGGGTGCAGTGCGCGTGCGTTCGGACGTAGAGCGCAAGCGCCTGTTCGGCGAACAACAGCAGGCCGACGCCGGCCAGCTGAGTACCGGCATATACGACCAGGACGCCAGCGCAGCGACCTATCAGCGCCTGCACGAGGTAGCAGCGACGGTGCTGCGCGCCGGCTTCCCGGTGGTGCTGGACGCCACCTACCTCAAGCGTGAACAACGCCAGGCTGCGGCAGACGTTGCCAGCCAGACCGGCGTGCCGTTCCTCATCCTCGACTGTCACGCGCCGGAGGCGGTCATCGCCAGTTGGCTGGAGCAGCGCCAGGCCGAAAACAGCGACCCGTCGGATGCCACGCTGGAGGTGATCAAGGCCCAGCAGGCCAGCCGTGAGGCGCTGGATGCGCAGGAGCTGGTGCACAGCACCCGCGTCGATACCCAGGCTGCCGGCAGCATGGATCAGGTGATCGAGCAGATTCGCCAGCGGTTGCCTGGCCTGTAAGTTCCTCACCTTCCTGTGCCTGCCCGCCAAGGGGCAGGCACAGGCCGCTCACCCTCCGATGGCAAAAAGCCGCATATTTCCCAACGCCCGCTACACTCCTCTCAGACCTGCTCGCGATTTATCCCCCCATTCCCGTTCAGCCATCGCAAGGAGGCTCGATGAACGATGAATTGCAGCATCTGAAGAACCTTGGCAAGACTTCTGCGCAGTGGCTGCATGCGGCCGGCATCCACAGTGCATCGGATTTGCGCCGCCTGGGCGCGGTGGGTGCGTACCAGGCCGTGAAGACACGAGGGTTCCGTGCATCGAAGGTGCTGTTGTATGCCATTGAAGGCGCCCTGCTGGACATGCACTGGAACGATTTGCCGCTCGAACGCAAGGAAGCACTCAACCAACAATTGGACGCGAAAAACCCTACGCAAAAAAAACCCAAATAATCGGGGTAAAGGGATTGACGGCTAAATGAGAATTGTTATGATTATCGCAACTGGTCGCGAGACTGGTTGGATAAGCTAAGAGCCCCTGGTTCGGACTCTCAGATTATCTCCTCATCAGGCTAATCACGGTTATTGACCCGGCAATTTGCCGGGTCTTTTTTTGCCTGTGCCTTTTCAGGATCAGCGCCGCAGCTGCGCACAATAATCCTGCTCCGGCATCGCTGCCGTGTACCACACATAATCAGCCTCGCCAGGCTCGATTCGCTCGCCCACCTCAGCCAGCAGCAATACCTTGCTCTCCCCCGATGCCCCCAGGTCAGCCAGATGCAAGGGTATGCCCAGGTCCTTGCGCACATGGTAAGCCCCGGCAAACAGCAGTGCCGGTTGCGGTGCCGCCTGCAAGCGCTCGGCCATGCGCCGGTCGCGCTGCTGCTGAACGGCCAGCATCGCCGGTAACTGGCTTTCCGGCAGCATCCCGCAATGCCCGGCGCGCACCTGCTCCAGCAAGGCAGCCTTTACCGCAGGTGCATTGGACTTTTCGCCCTGCACCGGAGCCGGCTGTCGATAGGCCTGACGCATCTCGGCAGGCGAAAGGTTGGCTGCCAGCAACGTCACCCGATGCTGCAAGGCTTCGGTGACAATCGGCCCGTACAACTGCCAATCCCAGCCCTCCTGCCAGGCCAGCGCCTTGGGCAAGTCTTCCGGCAAAGGCTGCCCCGCCAGCTTGTCCATCCGTGATTGCTGTTCGGGCTGCAGCATCTCGAGCAACAGGCTGCCCTGCGTACGCTGGCCTTGCAGAGCGCGCAACAGCCACAGTTGCAGCGCGTGATGGTCAGGGTTGTCGTGCTTCTCGCCGACAAGTACTCGGGGTGCGTCCGCCAGGCGCTCCACCAGCGTTTCAGGGCTTATGACCTGCTCACTGGCCAGGTCGACAATCGTTCCCAGCTCGGCGTGCGTGCGACCTTCACTGCTCTGCCAGGCGGGCAACGGCGGCAGGCTGGCCTGACAGCCGCCTATCGCCAGTACCAGGCACAGCGAGAAACCGGACAGCAGCGGGTGTCGCATCGGCAGTTACTCCATGTCATCCACAATTTGAATGGCCTGCCCCGGGGGCGGACCTGTCGCGAGACAAGGTCGCTTCCACAAAGGCCGTGCACGGTTCGAGAATCAACGGGTGATGATCAGCGGATGCCCACGCTCGGGGTGCGCCTGCACCAGTACGTCGATACCGTACACCGCCTTCAGGGCCGCTGGGGTCAGTGCCGCTTCGGGCGTGGCAAACGCATGGCAGCGCCCCTGCTCCAGCAACAGGATACGGTCACAGTAGCGCGCCGCCAGGTTCAGGTCATGCAGGATCACCAACACTGCAGCACCGCAGTCGGCGAAATGGCGTACGGCTTCCAGGGTGGTGTGCTGATGCAGCGGGTCGAGCATCGAGGTCGGTTCGTCGAGCAGCAACGTGCTGCCCTCCTCGCCCGGCCATAGCTGCGCCAGCACGCGGGCCAGGTGCACCCGTTGCCGCTCGCCACCGGAAAGCGCCAGGTAACTGCGCGCCACCAGGTGCCAGGCATCTGCCGCCCGCAACGCCGCTTCGACAATTTCCGCATCGCGCCGCTGACCGGTGCCATGAGGCATGCGCCCCATGCCCACCACTTCCTCCACCCGAAACGAGAAACCCAAACTGGACACCTGTGGCAACACTGCCAGGCGCCTTGCCCGTTCCTGCCCGGCCCAATCGGCCAGGGGGCGGCCCTGCAGCGTTACCCGCCCGCGGTCGGGCGCCAGTTCACCGCACAGCACACTCAGCAGGCTGCTCTTGCCGGCACCGTTGGGACCGAGCACACCCACGACCTGCCCCGGAGGCAACTGCAGGTGAATGTCGTGCAGCACCTCATTGCTGCCCCTGCACAGATACAGGCCCTCAACTTGCAACATCAGCCGCGCCCTCGCATCAGCAGGAACAGGAAGAACGGCGCACCGATGAAGGCCGTGACGATACCAATCGGCAGCTCGGCAGGCGCCAGCAGCAGCCGCGCCGCCAGGTCGGCGAACAACATCAGCACACCGCCGGCCAGCAGCGAGGCTGGCAGCACCACACGGTGATCGGGCCCGGCCAGCAGGCGAACCAGGTGCGGCACTACCAGGCCAATGAAGCCGATCAACCCGGCTGCTGCCACTGCCGCCCCCACCCCCAGCGCCGTGCAGAACACCAATTCACGCTTGAGCCGTTCCACGTCAACGCCCAGGTGGCGCGCCTCCGACTCCCCCAGCAACAGGGCATTCAGTGCCTTGGCCCGGTGCGGCAACCACACCGCTACCCCTGTCGCCACCAGCAACAATGGCCACAGCCGCTCATAGCTGGCGCCATTGAGGCTGCCAAGGTTCCAGAACGTCAGCGTGCGCAAGGTGGCATCATCGGCCAGGTAAGAGAACAGCCCCACGGCCGCGCCACCTAGCGCTGTCATGGCCACGCCAGCCAATAGCATCGTGGCGACGTTGGTCTGGCCATCACGGCGCCCCAGGCGGTAGACCAGCGCAGTTACCCCAAGGCCGCCGACAAAAGCGCAGAACGACAGCAGATAAGGTGCGAAAGCATCCGGCATGCCGCCAAACCAGGCGCCGCCGACAATGGCAACCGCTGCCCCCACTGCGGCGCCAGCGGCAACCCCTACCAGCCCGGGGTCGGCCAGCGGGTTGCGGAACAGCCCCTGCATGGCCACCCCGGACAGCGCCAGCACCGCGCCCACCGCCAACCCCAACAGGGTGCGCGGCAGGCGGATCTGACCAAGGATCATCTCGGCCTGCTGCAGGCCATCTTCGGAAACGGGCAGCCCCAACAGGCGCAGGCCAGCGCGCAGCGTATCGAACATCGGCAGGCTGACTGGCCCCAGCGCCAGTGACAGCCAGATTGCCAACAGGCACAGCAGGCTCAGGCTAATGAACAACGTACGTGACTGGACCCGTTGTTTCATCGTGCGAAGCTGGCCTGAGCAGCCGGGTAGAAGGTGGCTGCCAGCGACTGCACGGTCGCCGGTAGCCGAGGCCCGAGCCCGCCGACCAGCAACGTTGGGTCCAGTGAGACCAGGCGTTTCTCACGCACGGCCCGCGAGGCAGCCAGCGCAGGGTTTTCTTTCAACAGCGCCTGCAAGGCCTGCTCATCGGCCAGCGCCCGGTCGGAAAACACGATCACATCCGGGTCAAGCGCCGCCAAGGCTTCGTTGGAGAAGTTCTTGTAGCCTGGGTGCGCGGCCAGGTTTCTCCCACCCGCCTGGCCCAGCAGCCAGTCACCGGCAGTGCCTTGGCCAGCGATCAGCGGCTTGGCCCCGGCATGGCCGACCAGCAGCAACACCCCAGGAGCCTGCTGCCCGGCCTGGGCCCGCTTGACGTTGGCATGCAACGCATCGAGCCGCTGGCGGTAGTCCGCTGCAAGCGCGGACGCTTGCTGCTCTGCACCGAGCAACTGCCCCAGGTGCCTGAGGTTTTCATCCACTGCCGACAGCTCGGCCTTGCTGGAGAACAACTCGACCCGCACGCCGGCCTTGCGGATTTGCGCCAGTACCGGTGGCGGCCCCATTTCCTCGGTGCCCACCAGCACATCCGGGCGCAGGCTGAGGATGCCTTCGGCCGACAGCTGCCGCTGATACCCCACACTGGGCAAGGCTTTCAACGAGGCCGGGTGCTGACTGGTAGTGTCCACACCGACCAGGCGCGCTTCACCTCCCAATGCGGTTATCCACTCGCTCAAGGCGCCACCCGCGCTGACCCAGCGTTGCGGCAGCTCGGCTGCCAAGGCTTGGGTAGAGAGCACAAGGCTTGCACACAGAGCGAGAAAAGCAGCTGGACGGCGCATCATCGGGTTCCTTCTGAAGACGGGCTACACGCCTTGTGGCGAGCGGCGGAACTGCGCACCATAGGCAGCCGGGCGCAGCGAATGCGATCAATTTGATAATTATTCGCATTGGAGCGTCAAGCCATCACGTGTTTCACGGGTCATCCTTGCCATGCACTTCCTTTGTACATCCCTCGGCCTCGCCGAGGGCCAAAGCCGCGCCTTCAGCGTAGACGGCCTCGAACTGTTCGGCGTGCGTCGCAAAGGCCAGGTGTACCTTTACCGCAACCGCTGCCCGCACCGGGACATCCCGCTGAACTGGGCAGAGGACGCGTTTCTGGATGACAGCGCCAGCCTCATCCACTGCGCCCATCACGGAGCCCTGTTCCTGATAGAAAGCGGCGAATGCGTGGCAGGCCCCTGTGAGGGTGAGCAGCTGCAGCCCCTGGGCTGCCACGAAGACAGCCAGGGCATCTGGTTCAAGGGGTAAGCAGCACCGGCAAGCGGCGATCGATGACGATACCCTCGGCGTCCAGCCGAGTGCCATAGGCCAGCACCTCCACCCCGTCCGCTACGGCAGCGCGCAGCGCCTGGGCGTAGGCCGTATCGATTTCTTCAGCCGGGCGCACAGCGTCGATACCGGTCAGGTTCACGCAATACAGCTGCACGGCCCGCACGCCCTGCCGGGCCAGCTTTGCCAGCTCGCGCAGGTGTTTCGCACCGCGTTGAGTCACCGCATCAGGGAAGGCCGCAACAGCAGTGTCGGGGTAGCCCAGCGTCACACTTTTGACCTCGACATAGGCCGGGGCACCCTCGAACTCCAGGCGAAAGTCGATACGGCTACCTTCCTCGCCATAGGCCACTTCGCGCTTGAGTGCAGTGAAACCGGCCAGTTCAGTGATTGTACCGGCGCGCAGGGCCTCTTCGACCAACGCATTGGCCCGCCCGGTATTCACGCAGGCCAACCGCCCCTGGGGGGTTTCGCTGATTTCCCAGGTCCCTGGCAGCTTGCGCTTGGGGTCGTTGGAGCGGCTGAACCACACCTGCCCACCTTCACGCATGCAGTTGAGCATGGAGCCGGTATTCGGGCAGTGGATAGTCATCTGCTCGCCGCTGGCCAGTTCGATATCGGCCAGAAAGCGCTTGTAGCGACGCAACAGGCGGCCCTGCTCGAGTGAAGGAGAAAAACGCATCAGCCTTGCCAGCTCTGCAGGCCACGGGCAATACGCTGCACCGCTTCTTCCAGGCGCGGCAGGCTCTGGGTATAAGCGAAGCGCACATGGTGCCCGGCCAGGTGGCGACCGAAGTCCAGGCCCGGCGTGAACGCCACGTGCTGGGTTTCCAGGAAGTGTCGGCAGAATGCGAACGCATCCCCGCCGAAAGCACTGATATCGGCATACAGGTAGAACGCACCTTGCGGCTCGACGGCAATGCGGAAGCCCAGTTCACGCAGGGCGGGCAGCAGGTAGTCGCGACGGCGGGCGAATTCGGCGCGGCGCTCCTCGAAAATGGCCAGCGCCTCGGGCTGGAAACAGGCCAGCGCGGCATGCTGCGCCATGCTCGGCGCACTGATGTACAGGTTCTGCGCCAGTTTCTCCAGGTCCGCGACCGCACCGGGCGGGGCCACCAGCCAGCCAAGGCGCCAACCGGTCATGCCGAAGTACTTGGAAAAACTATTCAGGACGAATGCCGAGTCGTCGACTTCCAGCACGCTCGGCGCGTCCATGCCATAGGTGAGGCCGTGGTAGATCTCGTCCACCACCAGATGGCCATGCCGCTCGTGGGTGGTTCTGGCCAGGCAGGCCAACGCCTCGCGCCCCAGCACGGTACCGGTCGGGTTGGCCGGCGAAGCGACCAGGGCTCCGACGGTGTCCTTGTCCCAGTAGCGCTCAACCAGGTCGCCAGTCAGCTGATAGTTCACATCCGGGCCCACCGGTACCAATTGGGCCCCGCCCTCGACCAGGCGCAGGAAGTGGCGATTGCACGGGTAACCCGGATCGGCCAGCAGCCAGTGCTTGCCCGGGTCCACCAGCAGGCTGCTGGCCAGCAGCAGCGCGCCGGAGCCACCGGGGGTAATAAGGATGCGTTCCGGGTCGATGTTCAGGCCATAGCGCTGCCCATAAAAACCGGCAATTGCCTCACGCAGTGCCGGCAGACCGCGTGCGGCGGTGTAGCGAGTGTGCCCTGCGGCCAGCGCGGCCTGGCCGGCCGCGACGATGGGTGCGGCCGTGGTGAAGTCCGGCTCGCCGATTTCCAGGTGGATCACATCGTGCCCGGCCGCCTGCAGCTCGTTGGCCCGGGCCAGCAGCGCCATGACGTGGAAAGGTTCGATGGCGCGGCTGCGCGCACTGTAGGGTTGGGCCATGACCTTCTCTCAAATGGGTCTAAACTGGAGATTCTACCTCTGCACACCACCGAACGTACCGCTCAGGCCGGTGTCAATTAGCAGGATCGGGCGGGGTAGCGCACCCCCGATCTATCTGGTAAGTTCGGCGGCTCGCAGTCGCAGGGCCGGCGGTCGCCGGAGATGGAGCATCCTGCGCATTGGATCAGATGAGTGAGAGGCGGTCTATTCATGTCCACCCTAGAAAAGCAAAAAGCCAACCAGAATCTTTATGGGGTTGCACCCTATCAGGAGACCAAGGGTGAGGAGTACATGGGTGAGCCCATGCGCAAGCACTTCACCAAGATCCTCACTGGCTGGAAGCAAGAGCTGATGGTCGGCGTCGACAAGACCGTTGACCATATGAAAGAAGAAGCAGCCAACTTTGCAGATCCCGCAGACCGCGCATCCCAGGAAGAGGAATTCGCCCTCGAACTGCGCAACCGCGACCGCGAGCGCAAGTTGATCAAGAAAATCGATAAAACCCTGCAGAAGATTCAGGACGAAGAGTACGGCTGGTGCGAGTCGTGCGGCATCGAGATCGGCCTGCGCCGCCTGGAAGCCCGCCCTACCGCCGACCTGTGCTTCGACTGCAAGGAAATTGCCGAGAAAAAGGAAAAAACGGTCGGCAAAGGCTGATCTTTCTTCCACCTGAACGGGGCGCATCATGCGCCCCGTTTCATTTATATGCCCAGCCTGACCATGACCGACTCCAGCTACATCGGGCGCTTCGCCCCCACCCCCAGCGGCTTCCTGCACTTCGGCTCGCTGGTCGCCGCCCTCGCCTCCTGGCTCGATGCCCGCGCCGTCAACGGCCGCTGGCTGCTGCGCATGGAAGACACCGACCCGCCCCGGGAGATGCCCGGCGCCCGCGATGCCATCCTCCAGACGCTGGAACGTTACGGCCTGCACTGGGATGGCGAGGTGGTATTCCAGAGCCAGCGCCACGATGCCTATGCTGCCGTGGTAGACCGCCTGTTCAACATGGGCCTGGCGTACGCATGCACCTGCTCGCGCAAGCAGCTGGAAAGCTACAACGGCATCTACCCAGGCTTTTGCCGCAACGCCGGACATGCCCGTGAAGGGGCAGCCATCCGCTTGCGGGTGCCGGAGCTGATCTACCGCTTTACCGACCGAGTGCAGGGTGAGTACCAGCAACACCTGGGGCGTGAGGTGGGTGACTTCGTCATCCAGCGTCGTGACGGGTTGTACGCCTACCAGCTGGCCGTGGTGCTGGACGATGCCTGGCAGGGTGTTACCGACATCGTGCGTGGTGCCGACCTGCTCGACAACACCCCGCGCCAGCTGTACCTGCAGGAACTGCTGGGCTTCTCACAGCCGCGTTACCTGCATATTCCGCTGATCGTGCAGCCGGATGGGCACAAGCTGGGCAAGTCGTACCGTTCGCCGCCACTGCAGGCGGAGCATGCTACCCCCCTGCTGCTGCGGGCATTGCGGGCGCTGGGGCAGAAGACAGACCCGGAACTGCTGTTGGCGACGCCGGCAGAGGTGCTGGCAGTCGCGCGCACGCAATGGCGGCCGGAAGCGATCGCGCAGCGGACCACCGTGCCAGAGGCTGATCTGCGCTGAAACTTTACCGGTCTCTTCGCGGGCGCGCCCGCTCCCACAGGGTCCTCAATAAACCTAGAGGCAACGCTTTACCTGTAGGTGCGTGTTCACCCGCGAAGAGGCCGGCACATTCATTCCACCTCTCAAAAACAAAAGCCCAGTAAATTCAAACCCTTGGCGAACGCTGTGGATTCCCGCTAGCATCCCCCCTGCCATTTGCGCCAATAATAAGTTCAAGCCCGTAGCACCCAACCATCGAGGCCAGCATGTACATCTATCGTTTGGTCCTGCTTCTGGTCGTGGGGATCTACCTGTTCTCCCCAGCCATCATGGACTGGTGGATCGAACCGACCGGAGCCTGGTACCGCCCCTACCTGCTCTGGCTGATCCTGATCGTCGTCACCTTCATCCTGCAGAGCCAACGAGATGCCGATGAGCTTTAGCCTGACCCAGATGATCCTGATCAGCGCCGGGTACCTCATGGTGCTGTTCGGCGTGGCCTGGATCAGCGAGCGCGGGCTGATCCCGCGTTCGATCATTCGCCACCCACTTACCTACACCCTGTCGCTGGGCGTCTACGCCAGTGCCTGGGCCTTCTATGGCTCGGTTGGCCTGGCCTACCAATACGGCTACGGCTTCCTTGCCTGTTACCTGGGGGTGTCTGGCGCATTCCTGCTGGCGCCGGTGCTGCTCTACCCGATCCTCAAGATCACCCGCACCTATCAGCTGTCATCGCTGGCCGACCTGCTGGCCTTCCGCTTCCGCAGTACCTGGGCCGGGGCCTTGACCACCATCATCATGCTGATTGGCGTGCTGCCATTGCTGGCCTTGCAGATCCAGGCGGTGGCCGATTCGATCAGCATCCTTACCGGTGAACCGGTCAAGGCCCGGGTGGCCTTTGCCTTTTGCACGCTGATCATTCTGTTCACCATCTTCTTCGGCTCGCGGCACATCGCCACGCGCGAGAAACATGAGGGGTTGGTATTCGCCATCGCCTTCGAGTCGGTGATCAAGCTGCTGGCCCTGGGCGGTATCGGCCTGTATGCCTTGTATGGCGTATTCGGCGGCCCGCACGAGCTGGAAGTCTGGCTGCTGCAGAACCAGACCGCCCTCGCCGCCCTGCACACCCCCCTGCAGGAAGGCCCATGGCGCACCCTGCTGCTGGTGTTCTTCGCCTCGGCCATCGTCATGCCGCACATGTACCACATGGCCTTTACCGAAAACCTCAACCCGCGCTCGCTGGTCAGCGCCAGCTGGGGCCTGCCGCTGTTCCTGCTGCTGATGAGTCTTGCCGTGCCGCTGGTGCTGTGGGCCGGCCTGCGCCTGGGCGCCAGCACCAACCCCGAGTACTTCACCCTGGGCCTGGGCATCGCCGCCAACAACCAGGCATTGGCACTGCTGGCCTACATTGGCGGCCTGTCGGCAGCCAGCGGCCTGATCATCGTCACCACCCTGGCGCTGTCGGGCATGGCCCTGAACCACCTGGTGCTGCCGCTTTACCAGCCGCCGGCCGAGGGCAACATCTACCGTTGGCTGAAGTGGACCCGCCGTGCACTGATCGTCGCCATCATCACCGCCGGCTTCATGTTCTACCTGAGCCAGAACTACCACCAGAGCCTGGCCAACCTGGGCATCGTCGCCTTCGTCGCCACCTTGCAGTTCCTGCCCGGGGTGCTGTCGGTACTCTACTGGCCGACCGCCAACCGCCGCGGTTTCATCGCCGGGCTGCTGGCCGGCACCCTGGTGTGGATGGTGACCATGCTGCTGCCGCTTCTCGGCAACTTGCAGGGCTTCTACATCCCGCTGCTGGACATGATCTATGTGCTGGACGATACCAGCTGGCACATGGCAGCCATCGCCTCGCTGGCGGCCAACGTGCTGCTGTTCACCCTGATCTCACTGTTCACCAACGCCAGCACCGAAGAAGTCAGCGCGGCAGAAGCCTGTGCCGTGGATAACGTGCGCCGCCCACAGCGCCGCGAGCTGCACGCCGCCTCGCCGCAGGAATTCGCCACCCAGCTGGCCAAGCCGCTGGGCGCCAAGGCCGCGCAAAAGGAAGTCGAGCAAGCGCTGCGCGACCTCTACCTGCCGTTCGACGAACGCCGCCCCTATGCCCTGCGCCGCCTGCGCGACCGCATCGAAGCCAACCTGTCCGGCCTGATGGGGCCGAGCGTGGCCCAGGACATGGTCGAGACTTTCCTGCCGTACAAGTCCGGTAACGAAAACTACGTGACCGAAGACATCCACTTCATCGAAAGCCGCCTGGAAGACTACCACTCGCGCCTGACCGGGTTGGCCGCCGAGCTCGATGCCTTGCGCCGCTACCATCGCCAGACCCTGCAGGAGTTGCCCATGGGCGTCTGCTCGCTGGCCAAGGACCAGGAAATCCTGATGTGGAACAAGGCCATGGAAGAGCTCACCGGCATCGCCGCCAAGCATGTGGTCGGCTCGCGCCTGGTCACCATCGACGAGCCTTGGCGCGGCCTGCTGCAAGGCTTCATCAACGTGCCCGACGAGCACCTGCACAAGCAGCGCCTGGCGCTGGACGGCCAGCCGCGCTGGCTGAACCTGCACAAGGCAGCCATCGACGAGCCACTGGCCCCCGGTAACAGCGGGCTGGTACTGCTGGTGGAAGACCTTACCGAAACCCAGGCACTGGAAGACAAGCTGGTGCACTCCGAGCGCCTGGCCAGCATCGGCCGCCTGGCCGCCGGCGTGGCCCACGAGATCGGCAACCCGATCACCGGCATCGCCTGCCTGGCGCAAAACCTGCGCGAGGAACGCGAAGACGATGGCGAAATCATCGAGTTGTCCAGCCAGATCCTTGACCAGACCAAGCGCGTATCGCGCATCGTCCAGTCGCTGATGAGCTTCGCCCATGCCGGCGGCAGCCACCAGAACAGCGAGGAGCCCGTGTGCCTGGCTGAAGTGGCACAAGATGCCATCGGTCTGCTGGCGTTGAACCGGCGCAATTTCGAAGTACAGTTCTTCAACCTTTGCGACCCGGACCATTGGGCCGAAGGTGACCCGCAGCGCCTGGCCCAGGTGCTGATCAACCTGCTCTCCAACGCCCGCGATGCCTCGCCGCCCGGCAGCGCCGTGCGCGTGCGCAGCGAGGTTAACGAGCACACCGTCGACCTGATCGTCGAAGACGAAGGCAGCGGGATTCCGAAGAACATCATGGACCGCCTGTTCGAACCCTTCTTCACCACCAAGGACCCGGGCGAAGGAACCGGACTGGGGCTCGCTCTGGTCTATTCCATCGTGGAAGAGCATTATGGGCAAATCACCATCGACAGCCCGGCCGATATCGAACGGCAACGTGGCACCCGGATCCGCGTGACCCTGCCCCGGCATGTCGTAGCGACGTCCCCTGAAATTCGAGACCGTCGAGAGAATTGAATCAATGCCGCACATTCTGATCGTCGAAGACGAAACCATCATCCGCTCGGCCCTGCGTCGCCTGCTTGAGCGGAACCAGTACCAGGTCAGCGAGGCCGGCTCGGTGCAGGAAGCCCAGGAACGCTTCAGCATTGCCACTTTCGACCTCATTGTCAGCGACCTGCGCCTGCCAGGCGCGCCCGGCACCGAGCTGATCAAGCTCGGCCAGGGCACCCCGGTGCTGATCATGACCAGTTACGCCAGCCTGCGCTCAGCGGTGGACTCGATGAAAATGGGCGCGGTGGACTACATCGCCAAGCCCTTCGACCACGACGAGATGCTGCAGGCAGTAGCGCGTATTCTGCGTGACCGGCAGAACGCCCCCGCTGCTGCACCGCCTGCCGAGCCACGCGCCAGCAATGGCAAGGCTACAGCGCCCGACAAAGGCAGCGCGGCAACGGCCAATGGCGAGATCGGCATCATCGGCTCGTGCCAGCCCATGCAGGACATGTACAGCAAGATCCGCAAGGTCGCGCCTACCGACTCCAATGTGCTGATCCAGGGCGAGTCGGGCACCGGTAAAGAGCTGGTGGCCCGCGCCCTGCACAACCTGTCTCGCCGGGCCAAGGCACCGATGATCTCGGTGAACTGCGCGGCCATCCCCGAAACGCTGATCGAATCCGAACTGTTCGGCCACGAAAAAGGCGCGTTCACCGGCGCCAGCGCCGGGCGCGCCGGCTTGGTGGAGGCCGCCGATGGCGGTACGCTGTTCCTCGATGAAATTGGCGAACTGCCGCTCGAAGCCCAGGCTCGCCTGCTGCGTGTGCTGCAGGAAGGCGAGATACGCCGGGTAGGTTCGGTGCAGTCGCAAAAGGTCGATGTGCGCCTGATCGCCGCGACCCACCGCGACCTGAAAAACCTGGCCAAGGCCGGCCAGTTCCGTGAAGACTTGTATTACCGACTGCACGTCATCGCCCTGAAGCTGCCGGCCCTGCGCGAGCGTGGCAGCGACGTCAACGAGATCGCCAACGTCTTCCTCGCCCGCCAGAGCGCTCGCATCGGCCGCGACGACCTGCACTTCTCGGCCGAGGCCGAGCAAGCCATTCGTCACTACAGCTGGCCCGGTAACGTGCGTGAACTGGAAAACGCCGTGGAGCGCGCGGTGATCCTCAGCGAGAGCGCAGAAATTTCCGCCGAGCTGCTGGGCATCGACATCGAGCTGAGCGACCTGGAAGAGGACGACATCCTCGACAATGCCCTGGTGGTGGCCAACGGGGGCAATGCCAGCCACGAGCCGACCGAAGACCTGTCGCTGGAAGACTACTTCCAGCACTTCGTGCTTGAACACCAGGACCACATGACCGAGACCGAATTGGCACGCAAGCTCGGCGTCAGCCGCAAGTGCCTGTGGGAACGCCGTCAGCGCCTGGGCATCCCACGGCGCAAGAGCAACGCTACCAGCGAATAACCCACCTGCGCACCGCACGTCGCAGCCTATGCGGCGTCGGTGAGACCGAGCGCCGCCCGCGCGGCGCTTCGCGGCTAAAGCCGCTCCTACATTTGTTTCGGGCCAGTCCCTCCTGTGCCACGCGCGCGCGACCGCCTTGTTGTACGACGCAATCTCGAGCCATGCGCCAAGGCATTCGCGCGCAAATCCCACAGAAAAATTGGCCCGAACAAATGTAGGAGCGGCTTTAGCCGCGAAGCGCCGCGCGGGCGGCGCTCGGTCTCACAGGCGCTGAACGTGTCACGGCGAACACCCCAGGTAACACCTCACCTCCCGTAAAAATCTGTTACCCAAGCTTTCCGCCGTAACAGTCCCCGAGGCGTACGGTAACGGAATTGCGACATTTTCGACCTGCCAAAAACTGCAGAACCCGCTCAACCCCTTGATTTTATTGAGTTTTGAAAAGTTGGCACGGCACCTGCTATATGTTTGGTACAAGAACAATAACAAGCACTGCAACTCAGAATAAGAACAAGACGAAACGGCTCACGCACAATAAAAACAAGATGGCGGAGGCGCAGCTAACTGATTCTTTTGGAGAGGATGCGTGTTTGGGGCTTGCCCCACAACCAGGCAGAGAACAACAAAAACTGCACTTAAAGCAGCGCCTGAACTGGTTGGATCGACAGATCAACGTGTCATCAGCGGCCAAAGCAATCCGTTTGCTCTTTACCCCCGGTTTGGGGGTCGTCCACAAGTTTCGAGATTTGTGGGCAGGGCACTCAACAAAAACAAGAAGCCCAGCAAAAAAACAATAAGAGCACGCAACGACTTCTTGGGGAGCTTAGGCTCCCCTTGTCGTTTCTACCCTTCTGGCAGGCATCCTGCTACCCGCCTACACCATTCCCCGAGTAAATGCTAGAATCCCCGCCCATCATGCGGCCATTCTCCTATTCTTGGCCGAACATTCCTTCACACAGTGCATCCCATGCTGAAGAAGCTGTTCCAGTCTTTCCGCCCGCCCGTACCGGGCCCGCACCACAGGCGCACCACGCCCGAGGTGATCAACAAGAGCCAGCACTCGCTGCAGCGCCACCAGTTCAGCCGTCATGCGGTGAACATCGTGGAGCGGCTGCAAAGCGCCGGCTACCAGGCTTACCTGGTCGGTGGCTGTGTCCGCGACCTGATGCTGGGCATCACGCCGAAGGACTTCGACGTCGCCACCAGCGCCACCCCCGAACAGGTCCGTGCCGAGTTCCGCAACGCCCGCATCATTGGTCGTCGCTTCAAATTGGTCCATGTGCATTTCGGCCGTGAGATCATTGAAGTCGCCACCTTCCGCGCCCACCACTCCGAGGACGACCAGGGCGATGCCCACCGTTCGTCGCATAACGCCAGTGGCCGCATTCTGCGAGACAACGTGTACGGCACTCTGGAAGAGGACGCGCAACGCCGCGACTTCACCATCAACGCCCTGTACTACGATCCGGTCAGCGAGCGCATTCTCGATTACGCCAACGGTGTGCACGACGTGCGCAATCGCCTGCTGCGGCTGATTGGAGACCCGACCCACCGCTACCAGGAAGACCCGGTGCGCATGCTGCGCGCGGTGCGCTTTGCTGCCAAGCTCGACTTTGGCATCGAAAAGCACACTTACCTGCCGATTCGCGGTCTGGCCCCGATGCTGCGCGAGATTCCACCCGCGCGCCTGTTCGAGGAATGCCTCAAGCTGTTCCTCAGCGGCCAAGGTGCCATCGCCTTCGAAATGCTGGTTGACCTGGAGTTGTTCGAACCGCTGTTCCCGGCCAGTGCCCACGCGCTGGACGAGCGGCCGACCTACACCCACACGCTGATCAGCCAGGCATTGAACAACACCGACCTGCGCGTGAAGCAGGGCAAGCCGGTGACGCCAGCCTTCCTGTTTGCTGCTTTGCTCTGGCCAGCCCTGCCGGCCCGTGTGCTGCACCTGCAGAACCAGGGCGTGCCGCCGATCCCGGCCATGAACGGTGCGGCCCACGACCTGATCGCCGAGCAGTGCGCGCGCATTGCCATCCCCAAGCGTTTCACCCTGCCGATCCGCGAGATCTGGGACATGCAGGAGCGCCTGCCGCGCCGCAGCGGCAAGCGCGCCGACATGCTGCTGGACAACCCGCGTTTCCGCGCCGGTTACGACTTCCTGCTGCTGCGTGAAAGCGCCGGGGAAGAAACCGACGACCTGGGCCAGTGGTGGACCGATTACCAGGACGCAAACGACAGCGAGCGCCGCGAGATGATCCGCGAGCTTGGCAGCCGTGACGAAAGCGCCGGCCCGCGCAAGCGCAAGCGCAGCAGCAGCAAACGCAAGCGCAGTGGCGACGAGGCGTTCGAGTGACCATTCGCGCCTACGTAGGTCTGGGCAGCAACCTGGACGCACCTGCCGAGCAGCTGCGTAGCGCCTTTCAGGCGTTGGACCAGGTCGAAGCCACGCGCCTGGTAGCCGCCTCGGCCCTGTACACCAGCGATTCGCTGCTGCCCGGCCAACCGCGCTACACCAATGCTGTCGCCGCCCTGGACACCGCCCTGGCACCACTGGCATTGCTCGATGCGCTGCAGGCCATCGAAAACGACCAGGGCCGCGTGCGCAAAGAGCGCTGGGGACCACGCACGCTGGACCTGGACATCCTGCTGTTCGGTGACCAGGTGCTCGACCAGCCACGCCTGAAAGTGCCGCATTACCACATGCATGCCCGCCCGTTCGTGCTGTATCCGTTGGCCGAACTGGTACCGGGGGATTTCCGCCTGGCCGATGGCCGCGCCCTCGCGCAACTGCTCGACGAATGCCCGTTCGTCGGCCTGGAACGCCTGTAGACCGGGCGTTCCAGCCTGCATCGCCACCTCGGTAACGCCAGTAACACCCTGATCGTAACAATGCGGTAACAGGGTGATTGACTTCCCACACCTCGCTCACGACTATAGGCGTCCCGTGTGGCACCAAAGTGCCGCATACCCGTATTTAGGCCCGGACGGACCTGTGCCCGAACATCACGCGCGATGATGTGCCGCTCCGGAAGATGACTACACGCGTTGAATGCAGTCGTTTTTTACAGCGCCTGAACGAGGAATTTCCTACATGCCTGAAGTAACCCTTACCACCCTTAACGGCCTCAAGGCCAAGGGTGAAAAAATCACCATGCTGACCTGCTACGACGCGACCTTCGCCAAGGCCGCCAGCCAGGCTGGCGTTGAAGTGTTGCTGGTGGGCGACTCGCTGGGGATGGTCCTGCAGGGCCACGACAGCACCTTGCCGGTCACCACGGCGGAGATGGCCTACCACACCGCCAGCGTCAAACGCGGCAACGACGGCGCGCTGATCCTCACCGACCTGCCGTTCATGGCCCACGCCACCCCCGAGCAGGCCTTTGCCAACAGCGCCACACTGATGCAGGCCGGCGCCCACATGGTCAAGATCGAAGGCGCAGCCTGGCTGGCCGAAACCATCCGCTTGCTGGCCGAACGTGGTGTGCCGGTGTGCGCGCACATGGGCCTGACCCCGCAAACCGTCAACGTGCTGGGCGGCTACAAAGTGCAGGGCCGCCAGGAGGCCCAGGCCCGGCAGATGCGCGCCGACGCCATTGCCCTGGAACAGGCCGGTGCGGCCATGCTGCTGCTCGAGTGCGTACCCAGCGAACTGGCGGCGGAAATCACCAATGCCGTTGGCATCCCGGTAATCGGCATTGGCGCCGGCAGCGCCACCGATGGCCAGGTACTGGTACTGCACGACATGCTCGGCCTGTCGCTGAGCGGCCGGGTACCGAAGTTCGTGAAGAACTTCATGCAGGGCCAACCGGATATCCATAGCGCCCTCGTCGCTTACGTCGAGGCGGTCAAGCAAGTCAGTTTCCCAGGCAGCGAACACGGGTTCAGTGCATGAATACAGTCAAGACCGTCCGCGAACTGCGCGCGGCAGTGGCCCGCGCGCGCGGTGAGGGCAAACGCATCGGTTTCGTGCCGACCATGGGCAACCTGCACAGCGGCCATGCGGCCTTGGTAACCAAGGCTGCCCAGCGCGCCGACTTCGTGGTCGCCAGTATCTTCGTCAACCCGCTGCAGTTCGGCGCCAACGAAGACCTCGACAAATACCCACGCACCCTGGCAGCCGACCAGGAGCGCCTGGTGCAGGCCGGCTGCAACCTGCTGTTCGCACCCACGGTGGAAGAGATGTACCCCGACGGCATGAGCGTGCAAACCCGCGTCAGCGTGCCCCAGCTTTCCGAAGGCCTGTGCGGCGCCAGCCGGCCTGGGCATTTCGAGGGTGTGGCCACCGTGGTGAACAAGCTGTTCAACATGGTCCAGCCAGACCTTGCCGTGTTCGGCGAGAAGGACTATCAGCAGTTGGCGGTGATCCGCGCCATGGTGCGCGACCTGAACATGCCGATCCAGATCATCGGCGAACCCACCGTGCGTGCCGAAGATGGCTTGGCGCTGTCGTCGCGCAATGGCTACTTCACGCCAGAGCAGCGTACTGCTGCGCCAGCGCTGTACCGCACACTGCAGCACATTGCAGCGGGCATCGGCCGTGGCCAGCGGGATTTTGCCGCGCTGGTCGCTGAAGGCCAGGCGCAACTGAGCGCAGCGGGTTTCCGTCCGGATTACCTGGAAGTACGCCATGCCGTAAGTTTGCGCCCGGCAGTAATCGATGATCGAGACCTGGTGGTGATTGCGGCAGCTTACCTGGGTAACACACGGTTGATCGACAACCTCTACCTGCATTTGGAAGAGAAGACCGCATAACGGTCTTGGGCTGCCTTGCAGCCCATTCGCGGGCAAGCCCGCTCCTGCGCGTTTATCTGTAGGGGCGGGCTTGCTTGCAATGCCCCACCAAAATCCCCCTGCCATACCCATTCCCAGCACGTGGCCTTTGCCTATAATGGTGCCAGCCTGAACCCGGCAACGACTGCCGTGTCCAAGCCCTCACCACGCACCAAGGGAACCCCGCGCAATGGCGTATTACCGTACACCCCACGATGTGACGGCCCTGCCCGCCTGGCAGGCGCTTCAGAAACACCGCGACGCCATGCAAAGCTTCAGCATGCGCGAAGCCTTCGCCGCCGATGCCAAGCGCTTCGACCAGTTTTCCCTCAGCGCTTGCGGCCTGTTCCTCGACTACTCGAAAAACCTGATCACCGAGCAAAGCCGCGATCTGCTGGTCAACCTGGCCAATGAAGTGGGCCTGCAGGACGCCATCAAGTCGATGTTCGGTGGTGAGATCATTAACGCCTCCGAAGGCCGCCCGGTGCTGCACACCGCCTTGCGCCGGCCTGTAGGTGACAAACTCAGCGTCAACGGCGTGAACGTCATGCCGGAAGTGCACAAGGTGCTCAACCAGATTACCGAACTGGTTGGTCGCATTCACGATGGCCTGTGGCGCGGCTACAGCGAAAAGCCGATCACCGACGTGGTCAACATTGGCATTGGCGGTTCGTTCCTCGGCCCCGAGCTGGTTTCCGAAGCGCTGCTACCCTACGCCCAGCGCGGCGTGCGCTGCCACTACCTGGCCAATATCGACGGCAGCGAGTTTCACGAGCTGTCGGCCAACCTGCGCGCCGAAACCACCCTGTTCATCGTCTCGTCGAAGTCGTTCAACACCCTCGAGACACTGAAAAACGCCATGGCCGCGCGGACCTGGTACCTGGCCCAAGGCGGCTCGGAAGCCGAGCTGTACCGCCACTTCATTGCCGTATCCAGCAACAAGGCCGCTGCTGTAGCGTTCGGTATCCGCGAAGAAAACATCTTCCCGATGTGGGACTGGGTGGGAGGGCGCTACTCGCTGTGGTCGGCCATCGGCCTGCCGATCGCCCTGGCCATCGGCACTGCCAACTTCAAGGAACTGCTGTCCGGCGCCTACACCATGGACCAGCACTTCCAGACCGCACCGTTCGACAAGAACATGCCGGTGCTACTGGCCCTGCTGGGCGTGTGGTATGGCAACTTCTGGGACGCGAATAGCCACGCGATCCTGCCGTACGACCACTACCTGCGCAACATCACCAAGCACCTGCAGCAGCTGGACATGGAATCCAACGGCAAGAGCGTGCTGCAAGACGGCACCCCGGTGAAGACCGACACAGGGCCGGTGATCTGGGGCGGCGTGGGCTGCAACGGCCAGCATGCCTACCACCAGTTGCTGCACCAGGGCACCCAGCTGATTCCGGCCGATTTCATCGTGCCGGTGGTGAGCTTCAACCCGGTGGCCGACCACCACCAGTGGCTGTACGCCAACTGCCTGTCGCAGAGCCAGGCGCTGATGCTGGGCAAAACCCGCGAGGAAGCCGAAGCCGAATTGCGCGCTAAAGGCCTCAACGAAGCAGACATCGAAAAGCTGGCCCCGCACAAGGTGATCCCGGGTAACCGCCCGAGCAACACGTTGGTGGTCGAGCGCATCAGCCCGCGCCGCCTGGGCGCGTTGGTGGCGATGTACGAGCACAAGGTGTTCGTACAGAGCGTTATCTGGGGTATCAACGCCTTCGATCAGTGGGGCGTCGAGCTGGGCAAGGAACTGGGCAAGGGCGTTTACCAGCGCTTGGTCGGTAGCCTGGAAGACAGTGCCGAAGATGGCTCTACCCAAGGCCTGATCAACTACTTCCGCGGCCGTCACCGCGGTTGATCCGAA